>JBPCTP010000473.1:0-6962 GCA_051011615.1 Microthrixaceae bacterium
GGTTCACGTCCTGGAATTCGTCGACGTAGATGTGTCGGAAACGCCAGCGACGCGCCGCGGCGGCCACCGGGTCGGCCTCGAGGTCGCGGGTGGCCAGCCTGAGCAGGTCGTCGAAGTCGATCATGCGACGCGACTTCTTGGCCTCTACGTAGCGGCGGAAGATGTCCGCCACCGCTTCGAGCTCGATCGGAGGCCGACGATGGCTCCGGCTTGCAGCGACCGGATAGTCATCCGGTTCCACGAGCCGCGCCGTCGCCCATTCGATTTCGGAGGTCACATCCAGCGGAAGTGTTCTGTTGCGACCGGGGCACAGTCTGGCGACGAAGCCGACTTTGCGATCCAGCAGCTCCGGCGGACGAATGTCGCGTTCCTCCCAGCGCTGGCGGAGTTGCGCCCACGCGACGGAGTGGAAGGTGCCCGCCTGGACGCCACCGCGCAAACCCAGGTGGTCGAGGCGCTCGCGAAGTTCCGACGCCGCCTTGCGTGTGAAGGTGACCGCCAGAACTCGGGCTGGATCTGCTTCTCCCACCAGTGCCCGGTAGGCGATGCGATGCGTGAGTACACGGGTCTTGCCGGAACCAGCTCCGGCGAGGATCCGGAGCTGGACGGCCTCGGAGGTGACGGCCGCGCGCTGGGCGGAGTTGAGGTCGCGCGTCAGCTTCGTGACAGCGGGATCAGCAACGGATTCGGACACGAGCGCAAGTTATCAGCGGGTAGCGACACCGGTTCGCGGTGGAGTGGTCACGTTGGGCCCCGGTGGGGTGAAGTTTCCGGTTGCTCCTAGGGTTCAGTGGTGGACCCGGTTTCGATGGACCGATTCGAGGCACTTGTTGCGGCGGCGCTCGACGAGCTGCCGGACTCGTTGGCAGCGCGCATCGACAACGTCGTTGTCTGCGTCGAGTCGCACCATCCGAGCGAAGACCTCCTCGGGCTCTATGAAGGCATCCCCCTCACCGAACGAGACGACTACGGGATGATGGAGCTTCCGGACACGATCACGTTGTATCGGGATCCGATCTGTGCCGTTTCCACAGACGAGTCGGCTGTGGTCGAGGAGGTTCGCGTCACCGTCGTGCATGAAGTGGCACACCACTTCGGCATCGACGACGATGCACTGGACGACCTCGGCTGGGCCTGAGCACGTCCGATCCGCTGTTGGCGCCGTGGCGGGCGGCCGCACCGTTACGCTCTGGGCGTGGGCATATCGGAAAGTCACCTCCATCGCGACGAGTCCATAGTGCTGGACCTCCATCCGCACTGGATCATGTTGGCCAAGGCGGTCGCCGCAGTGGTCATAGCCACCGCCGTGGGCATCCTGCTGCTGTGGGCCGGTGGGGACGGCACCCTCAACACGGTTCTCAACTGGGTGGGGGTTCTACTGATCGTTGCGAGCCTGCTGTACTTCGCTCAGCGATGGGTCGCCTGGTACTCCACGAACTTCGTGGTCACCACCGACCGCTGCATCTATCGCTCGGGGATAATCGCAAAACGCGGTATCGAGATCCCACTCGAACGGATCAACACGATCTTCTTCGAGCAGGGATTCATGGACCGCATCGTCGGGGCGGGAAGCCTGGTCATCGAGTCGGCAGGCGAAATGGGCCGACAGGTGTTCGAGGACGTGCGCAATCCGGTGAAGGTGCAGAACGTGCTCTACCAGGAGATGGAGGACAACGAGAACCGCAAGTTCGACCGGATCAACACCGGTGGAACGGCTCCGTCAACTGCCGACGAACTGAGCAAGCTCGCCTCGTTGCACGAACAGGGCCACCTCAGCGAGGCGGAGTTCGAGGCACAGAAGGCGAAGCTGCTGGGTGGCCAGTCCGGCTGACGCGGTCAACCGGCCCTCAGCCCAACTGCAGGTCGATCCCGTCGACCGGATGGACTTCCCAACCCAGGTGATCGTCGCCAAGTGCCGACAGCTGGAACTCCTCGGATGTGAGCGCCACGACGCATCCTCCGAAGCCCGCCCCCGTCAGCCTGGCGCCGTACACGGAGCCGATCGACGCCAGGGCGTCGACGAGCTGGTCGAGTGCAGGAGTGGACACCTCGTAATCGCGGCGAAGCGATGCGTGGCTCGCCGCCATCACTGATCCGGCCGAGCCCAGATCGCCCTGCGCCATGAATTCGGCGAACTGTCGGACCCGGTCACATTCGCTGCGCACGTGGCGGGCACGCCGCGCCAGCAGCGGATCAGCCAGGGCACCGATCGCACTGAGGTCGGCCCGGGGCAGGGGTCCGAGGAGCTCCTCAGCAGCTTCTGCACTGCGACGCCGCTCCGCGTAGGCGCTCGAATCCAGACGGCGAGCCTGGCCCGAGTGGATCACCCATATGTGGGCGTCGGTCTGCATGGCGACTTGCTCGACCTCGAGCGAGTCGAAGTCGATCAGGGTTGCGTGACCGGAGCGGCCGGTGCAGATCGACAGTTGGTCCATCAGGCCGCTGGGCAGCCCGACCGCCGCGTGTTCGGCACGTTGGCACAGCTTTGCCAGCTCTGTTGCCTCTTTCTCGCTCTCGGGCAGTGGACTGCCGAGTGCGAGGGCAACAGCGATCTCGAGGGCTGCGCTGGAGGACAGTCCCGCGCCGCGCGGCACATCGGAGGTGACCGCACCGGCGAACCCACCCGGGAGAGCGCCGGCGGCATGCAGCTCTGCTGCAACCGCGGCTGGGTAGCGTGCCCATTCGGGTTCGGCGGCGCCGGGGTCCTTCACGGGAAGCCCGACTTCGACCCGGCCCCGAGCCGAATCGGAGACCAACGACAGCGAGTCGCCTCCGCGTACACCCTCGACGACGGTGGAGTGGTTGATCGTCATCGGCATGGCGAGGCCGCCCATGTAGTCGGTGTGGTCCCCGATGAGGTTGACGCGGCCCGATGCCCGGGCGCGCACCCGTTGCGGTGAGGCCATCAGGCGTGGTCCTCAGCAGACTGACCATTGCGGTTCGGGGAATCGGGTGGACCCGGCTGGTCTCGCAGTTCCGCTGCCGCAGCGGAGGGATCCACGGGATTGAAGTACAGGTGGCTGCCGAGTTCCGCCGCCGCCACGAACCGGGGAGTGCCGGGTGATCTCAGTAGCGGGGCGATGTGCACATGCACCGGCTGTGTTGCGAACGCTTCCCCGTTGGTCGGCCTCTGGTGGACCCACATCATGTACGGCATCTCGCCCTCGGCGACCTGGTCCAGGCGAGCAAGGACGTCGATCAGCAACAGCGCCAGTCCGTCTCGGTCCAGTCCCTCGTCGCAGAGAGCCCCGTGACCGGCGGCGTCGGCCAGGAGGAGTTCATACGGCCAGGTGGCGGCCCGGGGAACCCAACCGACCCAGGGGCCGTGTGATGCGACGATCAGTTCGTCGCCGGCAGCGGGCACCTCCAGGACCCCGTCGACTAGCTCGCGGAGTGGCTGCGGCGGCACTTCCCCGTACGCGTAGATCTGGCCGTGCGGGTGCGCGATGGTGGCGCCTACATCGGGGCCTCTGTTCTCGAACACGAGCACGTATGCGACGTCGTCGCGTTCGCCCAGCGTGCGGGTTCGTTCCGCCCACAGGTCGACCACCTTGCGTGCCTCCGACACGCTGAGCTGCCAGAACGCCCGATCGTGATCGGGGGTGTACAACACCATCTCGCAGCGGTTCTCGGGCATCGCCGGCCAGCGGTTGGGAAACCACTTGACGTCGTAGGTGCCTTCGGGCGCCTCAAGTCCGCCGGGACAGAAGGGGCAGCCGCTGTTGGGCAGGTTCGGTCGTTTCTGCCGCGACGGCACCACAACCGATTGAGCACGCGTGAGCGGGTCGGTCCTGTGGTCGATGGGACTGTCGGTCAAGGTTGGGTCCAGTGTTGTTGGTCGACGCAGATGACCTCGGCGTGAGTCACGCGGCAGCCAGGGGTGTGCCCAGCATCGAGGGATTCTCGCAGACCGTGGGGCACCGCTCGAAGGTTGGCTTTGTAGGTTGGGGCGATGGTGGACATCGGGTTCTTGGGTTGCGGCTTCATCGCCCGCTACCACGCGATGCAGCTCGCCCTCTCGCCCCATCACGCCACGGTCGTCGCCTGCCACGACGCCGATCGCTCCCGCGCCGAGGGATTCTCCCGGGAACTCGGCAAGCAGATGGGCGCGCCCGGCACACCGGTGGTTTGTGAAACCGCAGAGGAGGTTGTGGAACGCTCGTCCGCCGTGTTCGTCTGCACCTGGACTGCATCACACCTCGAATCGGTTGGTGTGGCATCGGCGCGGGATGTGCCGGTGTTCTGTGAGAAGCCCCTCCGCGTCGACCTCGCGC
This sequence comes from Microthrixaceae bacterium, assembly GCA_051011615.1. Classification (GTDB taxonomy): domain Bacteria; phylum Actinomycetota; class Acidimicrobiia; order Acidimicrobiales; family Microtrichaceae; genus JBPCTP01. The sequence continues at coordinate 4,275 of JBPCTP010000473.1, forward strand.
AGGCGCGCCGGGTGGCCGGGCTGCTCGACGAACTTCCCGTACATGCCGTCGGCCTCGTGCTGCGGACCAGCCCGGCGATGCATGTCGTGCGAGAACTGTTGCGCGAGGAGTCCGTGGGTGCGGTGATGAACGTCGTGTTCCGCGACGACCAGTACCTGCCCGTGGGTGGCATCTACGGCTCCGACTGGCGAGCCGACAGGGTCCGGGCGGGAAGCGGAACCTTGCTCGAGCACTCGATCCACGATGCCGACCTGCTCGATTGGTTGGTCGGGCCGATCGAGTCGGTCTCGGCGACCCAGGGCTTCTTTCACGGCCTGGACGGCATCGAGGACAACGTCGCCGCAATGGGCACTCTCCGAAGCGGCGGGACCTTCTCCCTCGCCTCGGTCTGGCACCAGATCCACGATCGCCCGAGTCAGCGTCGTGTCGAGGTGTTCTGCGAGCGCGCCCTGATCTGTCTGGAGGGCGACGTCTCCGGTCCTGTCTCGAAGACGTCGGACGAACAGAGTCTCGTTCTCGATGGAGACCAGCTGACGGAGTGGCTGGCGGGTCGTGGTGTGGAGGTCACTTCAACGGAGTCGGACTTCCTTGCCGCGGTCGGGGACCTGGCTGCAGGCCGCCAGCCGACTCCGGTGATTCCGGGTGCGACGCAAGCGCTGAGGGCACACGAGATCGTGGATGCCATGTACGAATCGGCCGCTTCAGAAGGTCGTCGTGTGACCTTGGAGCCTTCTCGTTGAGCGCGTCGAGGCGCCTCGGAGTCAGTGAGGCTCTCGTGGCCGGTGAGGTCGTCAGCGGCGACGTTTCGCTATCCGGTGGCGTGATCGAAGCCGTGGGTCTGCCGGCGGGGTCGACGGCTGCGGGGATCGCAGTACCGGCGTTCGTCGACTGGCAGGTGAACGGCTTCGGTGGTGTCCAGTTCATCGAAGCGGACGCCTCAGCCATGGCCGAAGCGTCCGCGGCGCTGGGCCGTGCCGGCATCGCGTATGCAAGTCCGGCGCTCCATTCGGCGCCGCTGGAGAAGTATGAGTCGGCCCTGGGCGAGTTGCACGAACTCCTCGGCAGTGACCCGCGATGTGGCCTTCTGGGTGCCCATCTGGAGGGTCCGTTCCTATCTACGGCATTTGCCGGAGCCCACGACCCGGCGTACCTCCTTGACCCGGATGTGGCGACCCTGTCGAGACTCTGCGCCGCCGGCCCGGTCGCGATGATCACAACGGCGCCCGAGTTGCCGGGCGCGGCGGAACTGATGGCGGCCGCACACTTGCGAGGCATCCTGGTAGCTGTCGGACACACCGATGCCGACGCCGTTCGGTGCCGCGACGCAGCGGAACACGGGGCACGCGTACTGACCCATTGCTGGAATGCGCATCGCCGATTCACCGCACGTGACCCCGGGCCCGCAGGTTGGGCCCTGACAGACACGGCAGTGACCGTCGGGCTGATCGCAGACGGGACACACGTGGCTCCCGAGACCCTGGCTCTGACCTTCGCAGCAGCCGCCGGCCGTGTGGCGCTGACCACCGATGCCGTCGCAGCGGCCGGCACCGCTGCGCCACTCGAGGGCGGGGCACCTCGACTGGCCGACGGTACGCTCGCCGGCTCGGTTGCCACTCCGTCGCACATGCTGCGGGTCCTCGACTCAGCTGGCGTTGCGCTGGCCGAAGCGGTCGCCGCGCTGCATCGGCCGCAGGCGGCCGCATTCGGATTGGGGGGCTGGTTCGTACGCCCCGGTGATCCAGCCAATGTCGTGGTGCTGGACGACGACTTCGACGTGCGCAGCGCTTTGCGCAACGGGGTGTCGTTGAACTTGTGAGTCGAGATTGCCGGTTCGGCGCACCGACGCACTTGACCGGGCAGTCAAGCGGCGGGGACACTTCGGTCGTGCCGACCATCAGAGCCAACGGGATCGACATCTACCACGAGTCCTTCGGTGACCCGGAGAATCCGACGCTGTTGCTCGTCAACGGTCTCGGGGCACAGGCCGTTGGCTATGAACCGGAGTACTGCCGGTCCCTGGTCGAGTTGGGTCTGCACGTGATCCGCTACGACAACCGCGATGTGGGGCTTTCCACGCACATCGACGCGGACGGTGGCGATCTGATGGAGGCCTTCGCGACCGCAGTCGGCGGCGGCGAGGTCGAGGCGCCGTACACGCTGAGCGACATGGCATCTGACGGGATGTGCCTGCTCGCCGAGCTCGGTGTCGAGTCGGCCCATGTGGCCGGATCATCGATGGGGGGCATGATCGTCCAGACGATGGCGATCGAACACTCCCACCGGGTCCTGTCAATGACCTCGGTCATGTCAACCACCGGCGAGGTGGGATTCGGAATGCCGGACCCCGACTGCCTGGCCGGCCTGGCAACGATCATGGTGCCGACCACCACACGCGAGGAGCGCATCAGCTCCGGAGTGGAGCTCCAACGCCTGATCGGCACGCCGACGGAGTGGGACGAGGACCGAACCACCGCCAAGGTCGTCGAACAACTGGACCGCAGCTACGACCCCGACGGAACCAGTCGCCAGATGCTGGCGGTGCTGGCATCGGGATCCCGAGAAGAGGGGCTGTCAACGCTCGACCTGCCCGCGATGGTGCTGCACGGAGATGTGGATCGGCTCGTGCACATCTCCGGTGGAGAGCGCACCGCCGAGTTGGTCTCCGATGCCGAGTTCCGGGTGATGGAC
>JBPCTP010000474.1:0-2641 GCA_051011615.1 Microthrixaceae bacterium
CGTCTGCTGCGTGGCGAACTGGCGGTCTTCGGCTGACGAGCTGGCCTTCGTGCTGACCGACTCGGCTCCGTCGGTGGTCATCTGGCAGTCGAAAGAGGTGGGCGACGCCGTGGCCGGCGCGCGTGACATCGCCGGCGCAGCCGCATCGGACGCGCTGTGGCTCCGACACGACGCTGCGCAAAGCGAGGCGGCTTCCTATGAGGGGTTCCTGTCATCGGGAGATCCGTCGGACCCGGAGGAGTGGAGCAAGCAACCGGACGTCGCAGAATCGGACCCGGTGCTGATGCTGTACACCGCAGCGTTCACCGGTAAGCCGAACGGCGCGCTGCTCACCCATTCCGGAGTACTCACCCAGGCGCTGTTGATGGCCAACCTCCAGCGCATCGACGCCGACTACCGCTACCTGAACTGCGGTCCGCTGTTTCACGTGGCGACATTCATGACCACGCTCGCAACCCTTGTCATGGGCGGAATGAACCTCTTCACTCCGAGGGTGGATGCCGAGACTCTGTGCCAGGTCATCTCCACTGAGCAGTGCACCGGTGCATTCATGGTGGGCCCAACCATCGACGAGGTGCTGGAACTCAACGCCCCGGATGACACTGGGCGGCGGCCATACGACTTCTCCAGCCTGCGCACCTTCGCCGGCAAGCCGGAGTGGAACGAGATGGTGACCGTCGACGACTCACCGTGGGGTCGCCATCCCGCGGGCTTCGGCCAGACCGAGCTCGTCGGCATGCTCACGCTCAACGCGTTCGGCGTGGACGCCGAGGGTGGAGCCGGCCGCCCGGCCCCCCTTGCCCGGTTGAGGCTGTTCGACCCGGACGGCAACGAAGTACCCGCGGGTGAGACAGGAGAGATCTGTGCTGCAGGCCCCCAGGTGATGGCCGGCTACCACAACCACGCGGAGGAGACCGCCAGACGACAGCAGTGGGGCTGGCACCACACCGGCGATCTCGGACGCAGGGAAGCTGACGGTTCGCTGAGCTTCATGGGCCCCAAGGGTCGGTTGATCAAATCAGCGGCGGAGAACATCTATCCCGCGGAGGTCGAGGCGGCACTCACCGCTCACGAAGCCGTACGCGAGGCGGCCGTGATCGGAGTTCCCGACGAGAAGTGGGATCAGGCGGTGTGTGCGATCGTGGTGCTGAACGACGGCCGCTCAGCCGGGACGGACGTGACCGAGCCGGAACTGATCGACTTCGTCAAGGAACGCATAGCTTCGTACAAGAAGCCCAAGTCGGTGGTGTTCCGCACCGAGCCGCTGCCGCGGCATGGCTGGCCGATCGACTACGACTCACTCGACGCCACCTACGGAGGCGGGAACTACCCGGGATCGGGATAATTGGATCAGGGGCGCTCCGAGGGCGCGAACGCCTCGGTCATTGCCGGGTCCGTCACAGCAGAGGTGGCAAGGAGTCCTTCGATCTGCGAGGCCACCTCGTCGCTCATCTCCACATCCAGCGCGCCGACGTTGTCGGTGATCTGTTCGGGCCGACTGGCCCCCACGATCGCAGAGGCGACGTTGTCGTTGCGAAGTACCCACGCGAGCGCCAGTTGGGCGGTCGTACAGCCGATCAGCTCGGCCACCCGCGCCACTTCCTGCACCTGATCGAGCACCTCGTCGCTCATCATGGCGGCCATCATGCGCGCCTCGTCGGTGTCGCCTTCGGCGCGGGAGCCCGCGGGATGGTCCTCGCCAGAGCGGTACTTGCCCGTCAGGATGCCCTGGGCCAGCGGCGACCAGACGATCTGTGACAGACCCAGCCGCTCGCACGCGGGCACCACCTTCTGCTCGATCACCCGCCACAGAAGCGAGTACTGGGGTTGGCTCGACACGAACGGGATCCGCAGCTCAGCTGCCATGGCGGCGCCGGCCTCGATCTGCTCGGCGGTCCACTCCGAACACCCGATGTAGTGGACCTTGCCGGAGCGCACGAGGTCTGCGAAAGCGACCATCGTCTCCTCCAGCGGGGTCTCGGTGTCGAAACGGTGCGCCTGGTATAGGTCGATGTGGTCCGTTCGCAGACGTCGCAGCGATGCGTCACAGCTCTCCATGATGTGCTTGCGCGACAGGCCACGATCGTTCGGGCCATCACCGGTCGGCCAGTACACCTTGGTGAACAGCTCGATCGATTCGCGCCGCACTTCCTCCAGCGCCCGGCCCATCACATCCTCCGCTGCGCCCTGCGCGTACACATCGGCGGTGTCGAAGGTGGTTATGCCCTCGTCCAACGCCGTACGTATGCAGGCGGTGGCAACGTCGTCGTCGACCTGGTTGCCGTGTGTGACCCAGTTTCCATATGCGATGGCGCTGACCTTGAGGCCGCTGTTTCCGAGGTACCGATGCTCCATGTCCCCCGGTTTACCAGCGATTGGTGCGGGCCGCGGTTCGTGGGCCGGGCTCAGCTCCAGGGATCGGCCAGTTCCGGCTCACCGTTGAGGAACACGATCTCTCGGAGGCTGAAGAGCCAGCGACCATCGTCGCCACGCACGTAGTGGTCGTGGTATCGGCCGATGTTCGTAGCAGCGCCTCCGGAATCGAAGAACACGTAGTCGACCCATCCACTGCCCGTCCCGGCAGCTGCGTCCAGATCGAGCACCGTCGAGGACGTGGCGTGCCTGCCGCGAGCCTCGGGGG
>JBPCTP010000475.1:0-6464 GCA_051011615.1 Microthrixaceae bacterium
GTTGTACGGAGCGGACAGTCGCCGCTTCCCCGCCCTGCTCGGTGACCACGGCGGCTGTGCCGGTGAGCGAGGAGAGAAGGTGGCTGGTCTCGCGCAGCATCTGCTCGAGCTCGCCATGGGTCGCCGCGAAGAACTGCGAGACCCGCGCAACTCCCCGGGTGTCGATCGTCTCCTGGCCGGTCATCGAGTCGACGTAGAAGCGGTAGCCCTTCTCGGTCGGGATGCGTCCGGCGCTGGTGTGTGGCTGTTCGAGATAGCCCTCGGTTTCGAGGTCCGCCAGCTCGCTGCGCACGGTCGCCGGAGATACCGACACGTCGCTGTTGGTGGCGATCCGCTTGGAGCCGACCGGCTGTGCGGTCTGGACGTACTCCATGACGACAGCGCGGAGGATGGCTGACTTCCTGTCATCGAGGGACATCGCGTGCTCCGGGTCGGCTAGCGGTTGGCACTCATTGTACGCGAGTGCCAGCAGTGGGGGGCAGGCACCCGATTCGGTTGATCCGGGCGCAGACCTAGTCGTCCAGCCGCAGGGCCTGGATGAAGGCATCGGAGGGGATCTCGACATTGCCGAGTGCCTTCATGCGCTTCTTGCCCTCCTTCTGCTTCTTGAGCAGTTTCTGCTTGCGCGTGATGTCGCCGCCATAGAGCTTGGCGGTCACGTCCTTGCGGAAAGCCCGCACGGTCTGACGGGCGATGATCCGGCTGCCGATGGCCGCCTGGATGGGCACGTCGAACTGCTGGCGCGGAATGATCTCGCGCAGCTTGTCGGTCATCTTCTTGCCGTACTCATCGGCATTGTCGCGGTGCACGATCATGCAGAAGGCATCCACCGGCTCGCCGTGCAACAGGATGTCGACCTTCACCAGGTCTGCCGCGATGTACCCAACGGGTTCGTAGTCAAGGCTGGCGTAGCCCTGGGTGCGGCTCTTCATCTGGTCGAAGAAGTCGATGACGACCTCGGCAAGCGGCAGCTGGTAGTGGATGTCCACCCGTTCCGGCGAGAGGTAGTCCATGCGGGTCATCTCACCGCGACGTCCCTGGCACAGCTCCATGAGGGTGCCCACGTACTCCGAGGGAGCGATGATCGAACACGCCAGCATCGGCTCGCGCACCTCCTCGATCGATCCCGGATCCGGCAACTCGGCCGGATTGTCGATCAGCAGGTCCTCACCGGCGGTGGTCGTCACCTCGTACTCCACCGACGGGGCCGTGGCGATGAGCGACAGGTCGAACTCGCGCTCGAGTCGTTCGCGGATGATCTCCATGTGCAACAGGCCGAGGAAGCCGCAGCGGAAGCCGAAACCGAGCGCACCCGATGTCTCGGGCTCGTAGCTGAAGCTGCTGTCGTTGAGTCGCATCTTCAGCAACGACTCGCGAAGGTCCTCAAAGTCGTCACCCTCCACCGGGTACAGCCCGCAGAACACCATCGGCTTGGGTTCGCGGTAGCCGTCCAGTGGCTCCGGCGCAGGTTCGGCCGCTTCGGTGACCGTCTCACCCGAGCGTGCCTCACCCACATCCTTGATGCCGGCAATCAGGTATCCCACCTCACCGGGGCCCAGGGAGTCCACCGGAGCGTTGCCCGGGGTCCGCACTCCGATCTCTATCGCCTCATGCGTGGCATCGGCCTGCATGAAGGCCAGCCGGGATCCCTTGGACAGGCGACCGTTGACCACCCTGGTGGAGGAGACAACCCCGCGGTACTGGTCGAAGTGGGAATCGAATATCAGCGCCTGGGTCGGGGCGTCGGGATCTCCGACCGGCGGTGGAATCGACTCGATGATCGCGTCCAATACCTGCTCGACACCTTCGCCGGTCTTCGCCGATACCCGCAGGATGTCATCGGCCGGAATGCCGAGCACCGACTCGATCTCTGCTGCGTAGGTATCCGGATCGGCAGCGGGAAGGTCGATCTTGTTGAGCACGGCCACGATCTCGAGGTCGTTCTCGAGCGCCAGATAGCAGTTGGCGAGCGTCTGTGCCTCGATTCCCTGCGAGGCATCCACCACCAGCACCACGCCTTCACATGCCGCCAGGCTCCGGCTCACCTCGTAGCCGAAGTCGACGTGGCCGGGTGTGTCGATCAGGTTGACCACGTGTTCACGCCAGTCCAGGCGGACTGACTGCAACTTGATCGTGATGCCCCGCTCGCGCTCGATGTCCATCGAATCGAGGTACTGGGCGCGCATGTCCCGAGCCTGCACGGCGCCGGTGATCTCGAGCAGGCGATCGGCGAGCGTCGACTTGCCATGGTCGATGTGGGCGATGATCGAGATGTTGCGAATGTGGGAGAGGTCGGTCACGGCGCTTCCCAGTCTGGCGCAGCCATGAGGAGGCCATGACATCGCTCGTCTGGTGGCGAGGCGTCGGCCGCAGCTATCCTCGCGTGTTCGCCGGGGAATCAGATAGACCCCGAATACAACCTCCCCGAAGAAGCAAGGACCGCAGGCCGATGGCCAACATCAAGAGCCAGATCAAGCGCAACCGTCAGACCCAGCGGGCCCAGGCGCGCAACAAGGGAATCCGCAGCGAGGTGCGCACCCGGATCAAGGCAGCAGAAGCCGCGATCGACAGCGGCGCCGACGATGCCGAAGCGCTGGTCAAGATCGCCATCGTGCGCATTGACCGAGCCGCCAACAAGCACATCATGCATCGGAATGCAGCAGCCCGGGCCAAGTCCCGACTGATGCACAAGCTCAACACCGCGGGCTGAAGCCCCACCTTCGGCTAGCGCCGCCGGCTTCCACCCGCTGCCGAGCTGAGCGCCGCCAACCGGGCCACCAGGAGCTCCATCACGGCTTCGGGTGGGGCACCTGTCGCGCCCCTGAGTTGCACGTCGGCCTCGTGCAGTAGCTGCGTGGCCCTGGCAAGTCGGCCGGAGCCGAGCTTGCGCCCCTGGTTCAGGGCTTTCTTGGCGGGAAACGTGGAACCCTTCATGCCGAGCAGGGTGGCAGCTGCCTTTTCGTCTCGAACGTCGGAGCCGTCCAGTCGCAGCATGCGTTCGAAGTGTGTCTGGAGGGTCACCATCACCTGAAGCGGGTGCCGACCTCCCCCGGAGATCATCCGACGCACCACCGTCACGGACGCGGTCTTGTCTCCCCGGTCAATCGCATCGGTGAGGTCCCAAGGGGGTACTCCCCCGCTCTCACCGAGCAGCGGCCTGACCTCGTCGATACCGACCTTCTTGGCTTCGGGATGAGCTGCGGCCACCAGCTCCAACAACGCGGGCAGCCGCCCGACGTCGTCTCCGAGTGTGTCCTCCACCATCGCCCGTGCGTCGCGTTCAAGTGAGACCTCGGCCGAGTCGAACTGGTCATCGAGCCAGGAGCCGCGACGCTTGCCGGTCGGCGGTGTGGTGTCCACCACCTCACCGCCGGCGCCCTTCACGGCATCGGAGACCTTCTTCGGCACAGGATTGGCCCTCGCCCCGGCGGTCACCGGCTTGTCCCACACCAGCACCAGGCCCACACCGTCGGGAAGAGTGCCGACGACGTCGATCAGCAAGGCCGACTCGGCAGCAGCGAAGCGCGCCAGATTTCGCGCCACGACGATCCGGTCGCCGAACATCGACACCGTCGTCGTCGCGAGTGCCACGGCCGACAGCTCGTACTCGTCGCCACGGAATTCTTCGAGCACCTCGCCACGGTCGGCGTCACCGACTGCGGTGGCGACCGCATCGACCGCAGCCTGTTCGAGCAGCACGGGATCGGAACCCTTGAGCAACATCAGGGTCATAGCGGCGCACCCTCGCGTTCAATGATCAGCGCAGCGGTGATGTGCATGCAGCGACGCACCTCGGTTTGGTGTTTTGAGCGGATGACCCTCGCACCATCGACCATTGACTTCGTCACCACCGCCTCCAGCGGTCCACCGGGCTCTGCGCCGAGATCGTCCGGACAAACTGCGACCAGCCAGCCGTCGGCTGCAAGCGGCGCCACCAACTCAGGCGGACACTCGATCACCACGGTGCCGGATCGGCCCTCGATGTGGGTGCCGAGTTCTTGCGTTCGCTCGATCCGGACGTAGTCGGAAGCCACGACCGACTCCTCGGTCACTCCGTCCGGGAGGTCATCCAGGGGGGCTATGTGGAGCGACTCCGGGCCGATCTGACTCACGTGCTGAACCTACACGGCGGCCCACGCGCCAACGGACCGGTTGGGATGCCTTCGAGAGCAACCACCCGGGCATCCAGTGCGTCCGCCAGATTCGCGAGGGCAGGGTTGTCCACCGGTGCGACCAGAACAGCTACGCGCGCCAGGCCGACCTGCCACAGAGCCTCGGTGACGTCGGCAGCGATGCGATCGTCGACCTTCTCGGTGACAGATGCGATCCACTCCCCCGGGCAGGCGATGAGCTCCACCGGTCCATCCAGCTGGCGCACCTCCTGGGGCCCGGGAAATGGCGGCCGGAGCAGGACCACCGCCGGCACGACTGCGGCCATTGCCGCTCTGCCGAGCATCCTTGCGCCGAAACGTTTCAGTGTGGCGACCGAGAGTGCGCATCCGGCGAGGATGGCAACCCAGCCGACCAGCCCAACGGGCGGCAGGGACAGTCCTGACACTGCCTCCGCGACGGCGTCCACCCACCACACCGCCACACGTCCAGGTGCCTGGAGCACCCAGGCCAGCTCCTCGCGCACGATCCCTGCCGCCAGCCCGGCGGTCAGCCCCGATGTCATGACCAGGCCGGCCGCGGGTTCGGCAGCGAGGTTGGCGGGTACAGACAGAACCGACACCGGCCCGAACGTCGCCACCATCACCGGCACAGCCCCGAACTGTGCGGCAACGGTGACGGCCAACGGATTCGTTACCCACTCGGGGCCGCGCAGCCACGAGGCGAGCGGCCGGGCGAACAGCACCAGTCCTGCCGTAGCGGCAACCGAGAGCCTGAATCCCACGGAATGCACCAGCATCGGATCGGCCACCAACAGCACCGAGACCGTGATGGCGAGAATCCGCACACCAGAGGTCACACGGCCCATGGACATGGCCGTGAGGGCCAGCACCGCCATCACCGCCGCTCTGAGCACCGACGGCTCGGCGCGCGTGATCAACACGAATCCGGCAATCGCCGACGCACCTGCAAACCAGCGCCACCGGAACGTCATCCGCGACAGCAGCGGCGAAAGGACCGCCAGCACGAACACCATGTTCTGACCTGACACAGCCAGAAGGTGGCTGAGTCCGGAGGCCCGAAAGTGGAACCGGGTGAGGTCGTCCTGACCTCGGTCGTCGCCGACAACGAGTCCCAGATACAGCGCTCTGTGCTCGTCGGACATCGACGACGCACCGCGGTCCAGCAGCTCGTGCACGCCGTTCGCCGACGTGAACCAGATGCGAGTGCCTTCCATGGCCTCTGCTGCAACTACCTGGAGCCGTCCGGCGAGATGGCGGGATCGGACCCAACCCGGCGGTGCATCCGTGAACTCCCTGACCGTCGCCGAGATCTCGAGCCGATCGCCGCTTCGGAGCCCGGCCACGGCTGACTCGGTTTCCCGGCCGAAGTCCGCAAACCATCGACGGCCCTGCACCACGAGCTCGGCGGTCACTCCGTGCTGACGCCGTTCCGGATCCGAACCGAGCTCCGCCTCGCCGTCGACGCTGCTCGGCAAAGGCTCTTGCAGTCCTGCAAGATCCTGCGTGGCGCGAAGGCCCACAGAAGCAACCACAACCAGGCCGATCGCAGCGGGCAACCAGATCGAGCCGGTGCGGCGACCATCGCTGCTGAGCAGCCACCGGAGTGCACTCAGCACGGCTCCGGACAGCAGAACCCAGAGGATCGGCTGCACCCGAGGCGAGGCAGTCAGCCCAACTGCGCTCGCGGCGATGGCTACGGCGAGTGCACCGCGGTTGTCCGATATCGCGTCGGTTGTCGGACAAGACGATGGTCGGGCGTTCAACCGACGGCCACGAGATCGGCCATCGCCGCAAGCTTGGCTTCACCTATGCCGCGCACCGCGAGGAGGTCCTCGACGGAGTCGAAGCGGCCATTGCGTTCCCTGTGCTCGATGATTGCCGATGCGGTCGCCGGGCCGACCCCGGGCAGCTCTTCGAGTGCCGGACCGTCGGCTGAGTTGATGTCCACTCGCGAGGCGGTATCTCCCGGTGACGACGAGCCCGAAGATGCAGGGACTTCCATGGCCAGTTCCGGCGGCACCTGTTCGCCAATGGCCGGCACGTAGAGACGTGCTCCGTCCACCAGGGGCGCGGCGAGATTGAGACGTCCGAGATCCGCTCCCTCTGCTGGGCCACCGACGGCGCTCATCGCATCCTCGACGCGCGATCCGGGCGACAACTCCACCACCCCGGGCTCTGCCACCGCGCCGGCAACATGAACTGCAAGATCTGTGTCTGTCTGCACAGGGTCGGTTGTGTAGGGATCAGGCGACGAACCCGCAACGGATCCTGTGGGGTCCCCGCCGGGCAGTTCGCCCGCCATCGGCATCCGGTCCTCGATCGGGGCAGGAC
>JBPCTP010000476.1:0-5838 GCA_051011615.1 Microthrixaceae bacterium
CATCTCGCCCGTGTCCTGGTCGGCCGGGCCCTGGCCGAGGCCGAGTCCCGCTGAATCCTGCGCACTGACCGCATACGCGAAACAGAGGCCCGAAGGCCCCTGTTTCCCGAAGCACCCAGGAGATCCAAGTCCGTTGCACCAGCCCGGAGATCTGGGTTGTTTGTCTGTCAGGTACTTGGACGTGCCGCAGGCCGGAAAGTCGCGACAACTTCGGAAAAATCTTCAGGCGGCGATCGGGCCGGCCCGATAGGGCCTTTCCAGCAACCACCTGTTCGGTAGCTGGTGGCGTTCTCCTGTGTCGTCCTCGACCTCCACGAACGTGGTGTGAAGCTCCACGATCTCGCCGCTCAGGGAACCAACTTCCAGCTGCCACCCTGTGCGCAGGCGATGCCTGAGGGCCCGGCCGGCGGCCACCTGGGAGGCCACACCGCGCCCGCCGAACGCGGACAACAGTGCCAACGCCAGCGCCGGCGCACCGACCAGCGCACCGAAGAACACGAGCAGCATCGCCTCATCCACACCGGCCACCACAAGGGCCACGACGGCGGTGATGGCCATGAGACTCACCTTTATGCCGCGCTCCAGGGCCACCTGGCGGACTCCGGTGCCCTTGCGGGCAGACTGCCCGACCATGGCTGCGACTGCCAGTGACACTGCATAGCCCACGATCACCAACACGATCGCCATGAGGACGCGGGGTAGACCGTCGCGGAGCAGGTCGCTGAACTCGCCGAGTTCGTCGCGGTCGAGGATTCCGGCCGCAATCACCAGCCCAACGGCAACCGATCCCCAGAACACGCCGCGGGACACCGCGAGGGCGCGATTGCGTGTGTCCTCGCTGCGGTTGCTGCGCGCCATGGAAGCGCGCACGATCGAGCCGCCGATCTCTCCGATCAGCAAGCCGACTCCGACCGCCACAGCGGCCCATAGCCACGCGTACTCAGTCATCGTTGCTCCTGCTCATTGCTGTTAATGTCGGCCGCATCCGGTGCACCTGTTAGGAGATGCCACACGGTTGCCATACCCGCCCCCGCGATGTCGGTCACCGTGGAGGTGAGCGAGCGACCCTTGAGGGTCTGGTCCACCCTCGATCGTGCGCTCGAGGTGAGATCCGCGGGCTCCTCCAGGGCAGCCCGCAACATCTCCCCTAGGTCGGGTATGTCCGCTCCTGGCGAATCTGGATCTGAAGTGTCCGGTTCAGTCATCTGCTGTCTCCTCGTTCTCGAGGGCATCCGCCAGCTTTCGGCGGGCTCGCAATAGGCGTGTCTTCACAGTGGGAACGGCGACCTGGAGGGTCTCGGCGATCTCCGCGTAGGTCATGCCCTCGACCTCACGCAGAATCACGACCGAGCGTGAGAGTTCGTCGAGGGACTCCAGTGCACCCCGCACGGTGCGCAGGTCCTCCAGGGCAGCGCTGGAACGGGCTGGATCGATGCCCCCAGCGGTTTCGGGCAGATCTTCGGGGGCCATCACCCGCTCACGTCGCCGCCGCAACATCGAGATCGAGGTGTTGTGCGCAATGCGCAGGATCCACGAACGAAGTGAGGAGTCACCGCGAAAGCGCGGCAGGCTCTGCCACGCCTTGATCATCGTCTCCTGAACCGCGTCCTCGGCGAGAGTGGGGTTGCGCAGTATTCCGTTCGCGACACGGAACGCCGCTGCGGCGTGCTCCTCGATGAGCGCGTCGAGATCGCGGTCCAGGCCGCGGTCGAATTGCTCCTGCGCACCCTGCGCTGTGGATTTGTTGCCCACTGTGTGGAACCAATCGGCCCACCTGGGGTTGGCTTGAGCGATGTCACCGCCACAGCGCCCCACGCTCATCGCCCTCCATGGTCACGACGACGACGAATCCGCCACGCGCCAATGGGCCGAGAGGCTCCTGCCCACTGGTTGGAGCCTGCAGATACCGCTGGCCGAAGGGGCAAGCTGGTTCGACACGACGGCGCGGGGAGCGGACCCTGCATCGTTGGAACGGTCCCGCCGAATCCTCTCCGCTGTTGCCCAGGGCACTGCTGCACGATCGGGTGGGCCCGTGGTGCTGGCGGGCTTCTCCCAGGGGGCAGCGATGGCATTGGCACTCGGGGATGTCGAAGGTGTGGTCGGTGTCGTGGGGCTCTGCCCGTTTCTGCCGGAGTCCGACGACCTGGATCTGGCGGCCGGTCCGCCGGCGCTGTTGCTGCCGGCAACAGATGACGACGTCGTGCCCGCCTTTCTCGGCGAGGACGCTGCTTCGGCCATGGGCATGGCCGGTCGAGAGGTGAGCGTGTCGACCGTCGCCGGTGGGCACATGGTCCGAGACGAGGCCGCCACGCAGGTCAGGTCATGGATCGAGAATCTGGCTCCGGCGCGGATGAGGTTCTCGATGGGGCTTCCGGTCGACCGGGTCTCCGCTGGTGAGGAACTCGTCTCCGGCGAGGCGATCGCCGAGCTCTCCGCCGCATTCGAGGGGCTCGGCTTCGATGCCGCCTTCGTGACGGACCACCCAGCACCTGATGATCGTTGGCTGCAAGCCGGTGGGCACCACGCGCTGGAGCCCACGGTTGCGCTCTCGACAGCCGCGGCGGCCACGTCGAGGCTTCGTCTCCACACACACGTGATGGTGCTTGCCTACCGCAATCCGTTCCTGGCGGCCAAGGCCGTCTCTTCGCTGGACGTGGTGTCCTCCGGGAGGGTGATCCTCGGTGTGGCAGCTGGTTACCTCCGCCCGGAATTCGACGCATTGGGGGTCGACTTCGAGAACCGCGGGGACCTGCTCGATGAATCGTTGGAGCTCATCAGGAGGATCTGGACCGAGGAGTCGGTCGCCGCGGCATCCGGTGTGGAGCACTCGGTGAGCTGGTCCGCCCGCTCAGTGACTGCGCTGCCGCGACCCCCGCAGCGTCCGGGGCCGCCTGTGTGGATCGGTGGCAACTCGGTGCGGGCAATGCGGCGAGCGGCCGAGATGGGCGACGGTTGGTCGCCGTTCCCGGCGCCGGCCGGCCTCGCGCGTGCCGCACGTACCGCCTCGATCTCCGGCGTGGAAGAACTCCGCAGTCGCCTGGCGCGCTTCGACGAGGTCTGTGACGAAGCCGCCCGCGAGCAGCGCCCCACAGTGTGCTTCTCGCCCTTTTCCATGCACGGCTACCACGAGGACACCTCCGCATCGGCCGCCCTCGCCGAGGAGGTGCAGGAGTTGGCAGAACTCGGTGTCGACTGGCTCACGGTGTCGGTGCCCGGCAACACACGGGCCGAGGTGGTCGATCGCTCAGCGGCGCTGTCAGAGGTGCTGGAGCTGAGCTGAAGCTGCAGGCCCGCCGACGCTCAGAACGTGATGTCGTCCGCGGGTGACACCGTGGCCACCATCGCCAGCGTGTTCGCCAGCACGTCGTCGCCGTACGCTGCCGGCACTCCGACCACGGCGTCCGATGCGACCTCCACGTTGTAGCCACGATCGACAGCACCGAACACCAGCCCCGGAACCCCGACGTTCAGCGAAACGCCGCACACGGTGATGGTGTCGACCCCGAGGGATCGGAGCAGCGGATCCAGGTCCGTGCCGTGGAACGGGGTAAGGCCGTGATGGCGCACGCTGAAGAGGTCACCACTGGTATCACCCAGTTCGGCCACGACCTCGACTGCGGCTGTGCCCTCGAGGATCTGGTCCTGGTTGCGCGCAAGGGCTCGGGTCAGCGGTGTGTTCAGAGGCGTTCCGACCCGATCCGCTCGCCATTGGGCGATGCAGTGCACAACCGGTGCCCCGGCGCTGCGAGCTGCCTCGGCAAGTCTTCCGCAGGTATCCAGGGTGTCTCGCGCGGCCGCCGCATCGCGCAGTTCGGTCAACGTTGCGAGGTCTCCGACCACGCCTCGTTCCAACTCCATTGTCACCAGTGCATGCACGCGCGAAGCGTAGCGTTCACGCGGTGGAACTCATCCTGGCATCTGGCTCGAAGTACCGGGCCGAGGTGCTGCGCGAAGCTGGATACGACTTCGAGGTCGACGTGCCGCAGGTTGACGAGCGAGCCAGTGACCATTTGTTCACCGGGGCCGGCGCGGAGGTCCTGGCGGTCGAGCTGGCACGCATGAAGGCAGACTCCGTGGCAGAGCGGCACCCATCGATACCCATCGTCGCCTGTGATCAGGTCGGTGTGCTCGGCCGCGGGGAGGAATCCCGAATGCTCACGAAGACTCCGACGGTCGATGAAGCGGTCAACCAGCTCATGGCGATCAGCGGAACCCGCCACCGGCTGGTGAACGGAGTCGTGGTGTCATGGGTCGAACCCGGCCGGGAGACGCTACGGGCGTCTGGTGTCGACGTGCAGGTGGTGCAGATGGCCACCTACGACGAGGGAACTGCCCGTAGCTACGTGGAGGCATACGAGCCCTTCGACACGGCCGGGTCGTACCGGCTGGAGGATGACCTCGGGCTCGTGGAAGCAGTCGAGGGCGAGGACACAACCGGCGTGCTGGGGATGCCGCTTCCCCTGCTGGACCGACTACTCGAGCGACTGCTGGACGACCTGGAGGCGAAGCGGGCCGAGCCGGGCTAGGCAGTCGTTTGCACGGGCAGCCCGAAGCGGTGGTCGCGCGATGAAGCCGAGACGCGAATCTCCCAGTCTCCTGACGGAACCACCCACCCCGATTCCCAACGCCTGAAGGCGACACCACCGAGCGGGATCGACACCGTCCTCGATTCGCCTGCCGCCAGCTCTACCGAATCGAAACCAGCCAACCACTGCGGTGGTCGGTCCTCACCGGCGGCCTCGCCCCCGACCGGAGCCACGTACACCTGCACCACCTCCACTCCCGGCCGATCCGAGACATTCGTGAGGGTCGCCCCGACATCGATCACGTCGCCGTCCAGCAGGCCCGAGGTGGTCATCTCCGACACGCTGAGAGTTGGCTCGGACCACTCGAACGCTGCGTAGCTGAGGCCGTGGCCGAAGCAGTAGGCCGGATCGATTCCGTGACGATCGAAGCCTCGGTAGCCGACCGCGAATCCCTCTTCGTAGCGCACCACCTTCTCATCGCCGGGGAAGTTCTGGTCCGACTGCCAGTCGGACTGGTCGCGACCCCAGGTGGTCGGCAGCCGTCCCCCCGGGTCCGCGTCGCCGAGGAGCACATCGGCCACAGCGGCTCCGGCTTCCTGGCCGGGGTACCAACACAACACGATGGCGGCAGCTGCGTCTGCACAGGAGAGGTCAACCGGCGCACCACAGTTCACGACCACAACCGTCCTCGGGTTGGCTTCACAGACTGCACGCACCAGTTCCGGCTGTCCGCCCGGAAGTTCGAAGCTTCCACGGTCGCTGCCCTCGGTCTCCCACTGGGCGTTTCCACCCACCACCACCACTGCCGCCTCCGCGTCGGTTGCGGCATCGACTGCAGCGCCGAGTGGGTCGCTCTCGCGGGGCTCGGCATGGCCGAGTTCGAGTCCGCCGAAGGCGATTCCGTCCATCGACGCCGTGGCCGCCTCCACGTGGACACGCTGGCCCGACTCGAGGTGGACCTGTGTTCGTATCTCGGCTGACCCCGCTCCGAAGAACGCCGGTCCCGGCAAGCGATCCTCGCGGTTGTCGAGAACCACGGTCCCGTCGAGCGAGAGCCAGCCGGTGGTTCCGGTCACCAAGCCGAAGGCATGGTCACCGGATGCCTTGGCGACCATGTCCCCCGAAATTCTCACCGAGGTGCCCTGTTCGGCCAACCCGGGGGCCGGTGGCCCCATCCAGAGCAGCCGCGAAGTGAGCGACTCCTCGACGAGCACGGGATCGCCGGTGGGCTCCGCCGATTCAAAGTGCTCCACCTTGAACGGCTCTGGTGACACCAGTGCGGGTAGCTCCTCGGGTGCTGGTACACCGACGT
>JBPCTP010000477.1:0-13438 GCA_051011615.1 Microthrixaceae bacterium
TAGCTCATCAAGTTGATCGGGTCATTCCACACCAGTACGACCCATGGAGTCGCGATGTCCTCGCCGAGACCTAGATCCGGCTCCTTGACCTCCTGGGGTGCCGTCGTGGCGCTCACCCTTTCGAGACTAGGACGAAACCGACGACCTGCCGACGGAGGCCGCCGTGCGTCGTGGTGACGCAGGAGTGAACAAGCCTGCAGTGAACCAGGTGCCGGCTATGGCGATCGAAGTGGCGCCCACGACGTGCAGGAGCACGAGCCATGCCGGGATGCCGAGGTTGTACTGGAAGTAGCCCACTGCGCCCTGGGCGACGATGACCGCCAACAACACCTGCCCGCGGCGCAGAACGTCGCCCGGCGCCCCACTTCGGTACAGCATCACCAGGACCCCGACCACGAGGGCACAGAACACCCATGCGCTGAGGCTGTGGATTCGCGCCGCGTCGGGTATGGCCACCGAGAAGCGTCGTGCGGATCCGTCGCCGGCGTGTGGTCCGGATCCCGTCACCAGCGGCCCGGTCACGGACAGCACGATCGCGCCCGCGGCCATCGCCACCCAGTTGGCTCGCACCTGCACCTCGGCAACGGCGGGGCGAACTGCCCCGCCCGGCTGTCCTGCCCGCCACACCAACAAGGTCGCGTCCACGACGAGGACCATGGAAAGGAAGAAGTGTCCGGCCACTGCTGCGGGGTGAAGGTCCACGAGCACTGTTATGCCCCACAGCACGATCTGGGCGATGACACCTGCCACCAGTCCGAGGGAAAGCCAGGTGAGGTCGCGGCGACGCTCGCGCAGTCGCAGCGCGCCCAACACGGCTGCTGCTACTCCCAGCGACACCAAACCGGTGAAGAGCCGGTTGAGCTGCTCGATCGCCTGGTTCGGATCGCCGATCTTGATGAAGTCGCCGGACTCGCAGTTCGGCCACGCCGAGCATCCGAGTCCCGAACCGGTGAGTCGAACGGACACGCCCGTGACCACGATGGCGCACAGCAACAGCAGCGCCACGATCGCCACTCGGCGGTATGTACGCAGCGGCATTCGGTAGTCCCTCAGCGTCGCCCGAGGTCGCGCCCTGTTGGCTTCTTGCTCGGGGGATTCCTGCTCGGGTGAGCCTTGGTCGACCACCGGTGAAGCGTACGACTGCCGTGTGTGCGTTGGCCATCCGGCCGAGGCAACTTGCAGCGAAGCGACCAGATCGGCCCACGCAGTTGGGCACCGCGATGTGCCGTGTGGCGCCGTGCTGGCACCGAGGGGCATCCAGCCCGTACCGTTTGGGGCGAAATGGTCGCCCCGGCAGTTCCCCTACACCAGTCGATCGGCGGCAAGGTGGCCGCGTACGTCGCGCTCACCAAGCCGCGCATCATCGAGCTGCTTCTCGTCACCACTGTTCCGGTGATGATCGTTGCCGACCAGGGGTTTCCCTCGATCTGGCTGATCGTGGCGACCGTGGTGGGTGGATCGCTGAGTGCCGGTGGGGCGAACGCGATCAACATGTACGTGGATCGGGACATCGATGCCTTGATGGAGCGCACGCGCAACCGGCCGCTGGTGACCGGCGCGGTGACACCCACGGCGGCACTTGTGTTCGCGGTCGCGTTGGAAGCCGTCGCGTTCGTCTGGCTGTGGAGCCTCGTGAACCTGCTCTCTGCGGTTCTGGCACTCTCTGCGTGCCTGTTCTATGTGTTCGTGTACACGCTCTGGCTGAAACGGGCCTCGACGCAGAACATCGTCATCGGCGGCGCTGCCGGCGCGGTTCCGGTGTTGATCGGGTGGTCGTCGGTAACCAATACGGTCTCGATCTCGGCGGTGGTCCTGTTCGCCCTGATCTTCTTCTGGACCCCACCGCACTTCTGGGCGCTGGCGATCAAGTACGCGGACGACTATTCCGCCGCCGAGGTGCCGATGATGCCCTCGGTTCGGTCGATGTCCCACACGACGGCCCAGATGTTTGTGTACACCGTTGTGGTGGTCGCAACGAGCCTTCTGTTCGGCTGGACCGAATCGATGGGCGTTCTCTATTGGGTCACCGCAGCGTTGCTGGGAGCGGTCTTCCTCCAGATGACGTGGAAGGTGCGCCGCACGGAGGCCACTGACGACGCCATTAGGCTGTTCACGTTCTCGATCACCTACGTGAGCCTGCTGTTCGGAGTCATGGCGCTGGATGTGCTGATCCGATTCGGGTTGTGAGGGCGAACGAGGCCGGGTGCCGGATCATCGTGGATTCGAAACCTGACGTTTTTCCAAGGTTGCGGGGTGGCGAGGTAGTGTCGCCTTCGCACACACCGGTACACCCGATGCACCGGTGCCAGAGTTCGACGCCGCCGGTACCCCGGCGGGCCGGAAACAGGGCTTAGGAATGGCAGTCACCGAGACGAAACCCCCCGAGGCGCCCGAACAGGGCACACAGACCGCTACGTCCCCTGCCGAGCGGCAACCCGGGGAGCTGGAAACGCTCATCGGCACGGGCGACCACACCAGCATCGGCCGGCTCTACATCGGGTTCTCGCTCCTACTGCTCCTCGCCGGTCTGATCGCCCGCATCCTCACAGGGCTCGATTCGGCCACGGACGGCGGCATTCTCGGTGAGAGCTACCAACTGCTCGTGGACAGCAGCTCGCTGGTCGCGCTGGTGTTCCTGGGTGTGATTCCGCTTCTCCTGGGAGTGGCCACACTGATCGTGCCCCTCCAGGTGGGCAGCCCAACGATCGCGTTTCCCAGGGCTGCGGCGCTTGCGATGTGGTCCTGGCTGGTGTTCGGAGCGATCTTCATCACCTCCACAGCGCTCGATGGCGGCATCGGTGGCAACGACCTCGATGCAGCCACGCTGGGCAACGTCTCCCTCGGAGCGATGATGGTCGCTCTTGCGCTCGGATCCGTTTGCGTGGCGACCACCGTCGTCTCCCACCGCCCTGAAGGCATGGGTCTCAACCGCACCCCACTCTTCGCCTGGTCGATGTTGGTGGCATCGGCCATATGGATCGTCTCGCTGGGTTCTGCGCTGGCCTGGTCGATCATCGGCCACCTCGAAGCCGATTCCACCGGAGCGCTGGTGGACAACTTCTCGGTCGGCCTCGGATGGCTGCTGAGGGGTCCGGCGGTCTACATGCTGGCCATTCCGGTGCTCGGCATCGCAGGTGACGCCGTGGCCACGGCGACCGGTCGGCCTCTGAAGAACTTCGGTGCCTTCCAGGCCATGATCGGCGGCTTCGGCATCTTCTCGTTCGGCGCATGGGCGCAGAACCCCGGATCCGTCAACACGATCCTCTGGGCGCTGTGGGCACTCGCCATCTTCCTCCCCCTGCTGGGTCTTCTCGGTGGCTTGGCCGAATCGATGCGCCACGGCAAGGTCCGGCTGACCGCCGCACTGGTCGGATCACTGCTGGGCTTGCTCAACCTGCTCGGCGCCGCGACGGTCGGACTGCTCATGGCACTGAACACAGCGGGTGAGGGAAACCTGTTCGATTTCAGTTCTGCCCAACTCTCGAAGGCACAGGTGATCTTTGTCGTCACCGCCGCCGTCGCAGGTGCCCTTGCAGGGATCGCTCACTGGTCACCACAGATCTGGGGCGCACCGGCAGCCGACACGGGGGCCTCGATATCCATCGGCATGGTTGATGTCGGCGGTGGCCTGGTGGCCACGGTGCTGGCCATCGAGGTGTTCGTCCAGGCCGGTGGCGACAACACCGGCGATGCGATCTTCGGCGGTTTCGAGGCCGCTGGTGCGCTGTTGGCGCTCGCCGGAATCGCCGGTGCCCTGGCCTCCTACCTCGGAGCAACGCGCGACCCCGAGGCCGACGATGACTCCGATGTCGATTCCGACGAGGCACCCTCGGGAATGACACTCGAGTGGCAGGTCGACTTCCCTGCCTCCGCCGGTGGCCGCACCGTTGCAGTCGGGGCGGTCGAGTCGCCCTACCCGCTGTACGAATCGACCGAGGACGCCTGATGACCGAATTGGCCGCCCCCCTCACCGCAGCACCGGCGCCCCCCGGCCGCCGCCGGGAACTGCTCTTCGGCACCGTGTTCGCCTCGGCCGGCGTCGTGATGCTGATGCTCACGCTGATCGGCGCCTACCTCGCAGCCCGCAACGACGCCGGAGCGGAGTGGCTCGCCTCGAACTCGATCCCGCTCACCCAGCCCAACATACAAATGTTCGGCCTGGCCATCTCGGTGTTCACGATCCAGTACGCGGTGTACGCGATCAACCGCGACGACCGAACGGGCACGCTCGTGGCACTGGGCGCGACCGTGCTGCTGGGTGCTGCCTTCGTCAACCAGACCGTCTTCCTGCTCAACTTCGTCGGGGTCACCGCTGACCAGGCGGAAGGCACGCTCTTCTACGCAGCCACCGGGGGCCATCTTGCGATGGCGGTCGCAGCGATGGTCTTCCTGTTGTTCGTCGGCTTCCGGGCCCTCGGCGGACAGTACTCAAGTCGCAACCCAGACGGCATTGCAGCCGCAGCCGTGTTCTGGGACTCGATGGTGGCGGTCTACGTGGTCGTGTGGATCGCCGTCTACATCATGAAGTGAGCGCCAGATGATCACCCGTGGTTCCAAATTCTTCTACGCAGCAGCACTGGTCGGATTCCTGTCCGCGCTCCTCTATGGATTCCTGACGGGTGCCTCCGACCAGGGCGGTGTGATCGTCGTCTTCACCGACGGCGCCATCGTCGACTCCATCCTGGGCCCGATCACACTGGGCTGGAAGGGCTGGGTCGGCGAGCACGTCGGATACTCGGTGCTGATGTCCTTCGCCGCAGTCATGCTCGGTGTGGGGGCGTTCCAGACGGCGTTTCGCGACGGTGATGCCAAGTCGATAGCAGAGATCGAGGGCATCGATGTCGAGGATCTTCCGGCCGCTCTGGGACCGCAGGGAATCAACATCTGGCCCTTGACCTGCGCCCTCGGTGCCGGGATCGTCGTCGTCGGCCTCGCCATGTCAACTTTCCTGTTCTACGCCGGAATCGTGGTCCTGGTTGCCGGCGCATTCGAATGGACTGCACGTGCATGGTCCGAGCGCGCGACCGCCGACACGGCCGCCGGCGTGGCCTACCGCGAGAAACTGATGCACCCGGTCGAGATCCCGCTGGCATCGGTGTTGATAATCGCCGTCGTAGCCGTCGCCGTGTCCCGCTTGCTGCTGGCCGTTCCCAAATCTGCGGCGGTGTATGTCATCATCGGCCTCGCCATAGTCGTGTTCGGACTGGCGAACCTGCTGGCGAAGCGTCCCGATCTGAGGGGTCGGGTCGTCGGCATAGCCGCCATCGTGGGCGTGCTGGTCATCATCGGTGCCGGAATTGCTGGCGGGATCGCCGGCGAGCGTGAGATCGAAGAGCATCACGAGGGAGCCTCGGCTGTGCTCGAGAGAGGTGGGAATGCGTAACAAGCGCAACGCAACCATCGCCCTGGTCCTGGGCGTCATCGCATGTCTGGTCGGGGGGTGGCTGCTTCTTCGTGGGGCCACGAGCCTCGTCACGTTCCCGCTCAACACCCTGAACCCGCAGGGCCGCAAGGCCGATGACATCTTCAGCCTCGTCATCCTGGTGTTCGCCATTGCGGGCGTGATCTTCATCCTCGTCGAAGTCGGGATGCTGTGGATGCTCGCCAGGTTCCGTCGAAACGACGACGACGTCGATGGCATCGACGAGCCCGTCCAGGTTCACGGAAGAACCGGCCTGGAGATCGGCTGGACGATCGTTCCGGCGGTGATCCTGGCAGTCCTCGCGGTGTTCAACGCCAACACGATCCTCAAGATGGATGACGTGTCGGACAACGCCATCGATGTCACGGTGGTTGGTCAGCAGTGGTGGTGGGAGTACCGCTACGACCTTGATTCCGACGGTGTGGTCGACATAATCACCGCCACCCAGATCGTGATGCCCGAGGACACCGACGTGGAGCTGTCGATCCAGTCCAACGACGTGATCCACTCGTTCTGGATCCCGGCGCTCAACGGCAAGAAGGACGCAGTTCCCGGGCGCAGCCAGCCGTTGGTGCTCCAGGCCTATGAGCCCGGCATCTACCAGGGGCAGTGCACCGAGTTCTGCGGATTGAGCCACGGCGTCATGCGGATGCAGGCCAAGGTGCTCACCCAGTCCGACTGGGAGGAGTGGGTCTCGATCATGACGACAGCGCCGGACCAGCCCGCCGCGGATGACACCGCTGCAGTCGAGGGGCAGAAGCTGTGCGTGCAGCAGTGCACGGCCTGTCACCAGATCAACGGGCTGACGCCCTCCTCGGAGGAACCGTTCGAGTACGCAGCCCTGCCGGATCCGGACTACGGAGCCACGGTCGACTCGCCGCTGACGGCTCAGAATGCCCCGAACCTCACGCATCTGATGATGCGTGACACTTTCGCCGGCAGCCTCCTCGAGCTCTACGAGGGTGGTCCCACCGCAGTGGAGGACTCCCGTGAGGCCAGCGCAGTGCCAAAGGGTGAGCCCGACACCAACAACCTGAAGCGTTGGTTGCGGGATCCCGAGGCAATCAAGCCCATGGACCCGGACAACGGACAGGGCATGCCGAACCTCGGTCTCACCGAAACACAGATTGACCAACTCGTCGCCTACCTCATCACGCTGAAGTGATGGGCGACATCGAAGTGATGCGCGGCTACGGACAAAGGACCCAGCACAGATGACCACCATCTCGCAGCGATCACCGCTGGCACTCCCGGCGGGGGGCGAACAGCCCGAGAACCACAACCCACTCGGGGTGTTCGCGCGACCAACCGCGACTAGCGGCTGGAAGTCGTGGTTCACGACTGTCGACCACAAGAAGATCGGAATCATGTACGGCGTTGCGGCGCTGTTCTTCTTCCTCGTGGGCGGCTTCGAAGCCATGCTGATCCGCCTCCAGCTGGCCGTTCCCGGCAACGACCTGCTCTCGGCAGACCTTTACAACCAGGTCTTCACGATGCATGGCCTCACCATGGTGTTCCTCGTGGTGATGCCTCTCGCTGCTGCTTTCGCCAACTACCTGCTGCCGCTTCAGATCGGTGCGCGTGACGTCGCGTTCCCGAGAATGAACGCCCTGTCGCTGTGGGTCTGGCTGCTCGGTGCCATCTTCTTCAACACCTCCTGGCTCTTCGGCGGCGGTGCGGACGGCGGTTGGTTCGGCTATGCCCCCAACTCCGGTGTCGCCTTCACCCCCGGCCACGGCATGGACTTCTACGCAGTCGGCCTGCTGATCATGGGTATCGGCTCCACTGTGTCCGCGGTGAACCTGACGGTCACCGTGCTCAACATGCGAGCCCCCGGCATGACGCTGATGAAGATGCCGGTGTTCACCTGGATGACCTTCATCGTGCAGGTGCTGCTCGTGTTCGCGCTGCCGGTCATCACCGTGGCGCTGTTTCTGCTGATGTTCGACCGCCTCTTCGGTGCATCGTTCTTCGATGCGTCAAAGGGTGGTGATCCGATGCTGTGGGAGCACCTCTTCTGGATCTTCGGTCATCCGGAGGTCTACATCATGATCTTGCCGAGCTTCGGGATCGTCTCGGAGGTGATCCCTGTCTTCAGCCGCAAGCCCATCTTCGGTTACCCCTTCATGGTCGGGTCCGGAATCGCCATCGGCTTCATGGGCTGGGGCGTTTGGGCGCACCACATGTTCGCTTCGGGCATGGGACCTGTCTCGGTGCTGGCATTCTCACTCGCCACGATGTTCATCGCGGTGCCGACCGGCGTGAAGATCCTCAACTGGATGGCCACGATGTACGGCGGCCGCCTCAAGTTCACCGTGGCCATGCTGTTCTCGGTGGGACTGGTGGCGATGTTCACCATCGGTGGCCTCTCGGGCGTGGCTCACGCCGTGGCGCCCGCCGACACCCAGCAGCACGACACGTACTTCATCGTGGCGCACTTCCACTACGTGCTGTTCGGTGGTGCCCTTCTCGGCCTCTTCTCCGGCATCTACTTCTGGTACCCGAAGATGTTCGGGATGTTCCTCAACGAGAAGATCGGCAAGTGGCACTTCTGGCTGATGCTCATCGGCTTCAACCTGACCTTCGCACCGATGCACATGTTGGGGCTACAGGGAATGATGCGCCGTACCTTCACCTACAGCGAGGGCCAGGGCTTCGACGTCTGGAACCTCGTGGCAACCATCGGAGTGTTCGTACTGGCCATCTCGATCCTGATCTTCATCTGGAACATCTTCCACTCGCTGCGGGCGCACAAGAAGAACCCCGTCGAGGTCGGCGCGGATCCCTGGGATGCCCGCTCACTGGAGTGGATGATTCCGTCACCCACTCCCGAGTACAACTTCTCGGAAACGATCGTGGTGGAGGAGTTCGACGAGTTCTGGCACCGCAAGTACGGCCACGACGAGGACGGCCGTCTCGTGCGCATAGCCGAGACCGACGATGTCGTGCAGGCTCCCGGCGCGACCGGAATCCACCTGCCGTCGCCCTCCTACTGGCCCCTGATCCTCGCCTCCGGTCTGCCGTTGGTTGGCTACGGACTCATCTTCAACCTGTGGTGGTGCGTGCCGGGCGCATTGTTGTTGGTACTCGGAATCTTCGGATGGGTGATGGAACCCGCTGATGATCCCCATGGAGGTCACGACGACCACCATGATCCCGAGCCCGACTCCGACGCGGGAAGTGCCGGCGAACTTGATTCGGCTGAGGAAGGCGAATCAGCCGAGCTCGAAGCCGACGCCGAGCTGGAGGAGGCCCCCGTTGGTTGATGTAGCCGAAGTCGAACTGGAGCCGATCGAGGACGTCGAGTTTCCCGACGATTCCCACGCAACCTCCACCGGGATCTCCAACCCGAAGCTGGCGATGTGGGTCTATCTCGCTTCCGACGCCCTGCTCTTCGGTGGGCTGATCTCCACCTACCTGATCTACAAGAACCGCCCCGGCGAGATCCCCGGCTTGTCCGGCAGCCCGGTTCGGGTGAGCGAACTGTTCGACATCCCGTTCACGTCGATGACGTCGTTCATCCTGCTGATGTCTTCGCTGACGATGGTTCTGTCGGTGACCTCCGCCATGCGTGGCGACCACACCCGCATGCGACTGTGGCTGGGATCCACGGCGCTGCTCGGATCGCTGTTCCTCGGTGGGCAGGTCTATGAGTTCACCGTGTTCGTGCGAGAGGGTCTGGGATTCACGACCAACGTGTCATCCTCGGCGTTCTTCACGCTCACCGGTTTCCACGGCGTGCATGTGTTCGTTGGCATACTCATGTTGGTCTCGATGATCGGCATGAGCTTCCGGCAGAAGATGCAAGCCGAAGCAGTGGAAGTGCTGGGCCTGTACTGGCACTTCGTCGACATCGTCTGGGTCGTGATCTTCACGATCGTCTACCTGATTCCCTGAGGAGCTTCGTGAGCACCGACACCTCAACCGACTCCGGCCACGACGGCCTCGAGGACGACGATCCCGACGGCCGCCACATGGGCCCTCTGGATGAAGGTCATACCCATGGCCCCACGGAGGGTCAGTACTTCATGATCTTCTGGGTGCTGTTCGCCATCACAGCGCTCGAGGTCTCCACCTACTTCTGGGAGAGCTGGTTCGGCGAG
Source organism: Microthrixaceae bacterium (assembly GCA_051011615.1). Classification (GTDB taxonomy): domain Bacteria; phylum Actinomycetota; class Acidimicrobiia; order Acidimicrobiales; family Microtrichaceae; genus JBPCTP01. The sequence goes on from JBPCTP010000477.1 coordinate 9,526, forward strand.
GGCGACACGGTGCGGCGTATTGGAGTCGCAGCCCTACTGGTCATGATGCTCGTGAAGTTCCTGCTGATCGCCGGTTTCTTCATGCACCTGAAGTTCGACGCCGCTCTGCTGAGGCGCACGTTCATCTTCGGGCTTGTCCTGGCGCTCGCCGTCTACACCATTGCTCTCACGGCCATGAACATCTGGACCGACAACGGCAATCCGTGGTTCGACGCCCCGCCACCGGCGATCACCACCACCACGGTCGCCGAAGGCAACTAGCTCTGTTCTGAGCGACTCAGCCGCCCATTTCGAGTCGGTGGGGGTCACATTTGACCTTGTGCGACTCGAATTGCCCGCTTGAGTTGTTCAGGACCGGATCAGGGCTCCCAGCGGAACACCGCGGCGGCAGCGACCGGGGCCGCGATCGCCCAGATCGTTAGCGACACCCAGGCCCAGCCGGCTACTCCGGCACCCTCGATGAGCGATCCCGTGATCACCTCGGTCAACGGGGCCGCGGGAAGCACCTTGGCAGCTGCGGCCACGCCGGAGGGCAGCTCATCGAGGGGCACGATCATTCCTCCGGTGAGCAGCAGCACGATGAAGAGCCCGTTGGCGACTGCAAGCGTCGCCAACCCAGGCAGGGTGCCTGCCATCAGCAGACCCAGCCCGCCGAACGCCAGGGTGCCGAGGAGGGCACCCGCTATGGCGGGAAGCCAGCCCGATCCGGGCGGCGACCATCCGATCAGCACGGCGACGGCGATGAGCACCACCCACTGGAGCACCTCTGTGGCCAGCACGGCTGTGATCTTCGCTGCGATCCAGCGTGGGCGTCCCAGCGGAGAGGCGCCGAGGCGCTTGAGAACGCCGTACTGTCGCTCGAATCCCGTCCCGATGCCGAGGGACACCATGGCGGTCGACATCACCGCGAGGGCCAACACAGCAGGTGCGAGGTAGTCGACGGGTTCATCGGTACCCGTGGGCAGCACGTCGATGCTGGAGAAAAACACAAGCACCAGCAAGGGGATGCCCAGGCTGACCAACAGCTGCTCGCCCTGGCGCGATGACAGTGCAAGTTCCGTACGCAACTGGCCGGCGAAGGGACTCATCGCCGAGGTCCCCCTCGACTTCGTCGCCCGCGGGCGCGGCTGCGCCTCACCTGGCCAGAATCACCGTCGGCAGGTTCATCCGAGCTCGATTCACCTGCTCCAGTCGCGCCCGGCGCGGCGGCGCTACCGTCCGGGCGTGACCCGGAGGTGTTCTGGGTGAGGCGGCGGAATACATCCTCGATGCTCTTGCGGCCGGCACGCAGGTCGCCGATTGGATGGTCGTGGCGGGCCAGCCAAGTGGTGATCGCAGCCACCACATCGGGTGTCGGCGCTGCGTCGACTCGGTATTCACCGGGGGCGACCTCGGTGACAGCGGCACCCACCGATGCGCCCAGGTCCACCACGTCGATGCCGGCGCCGGCCGCGAAGTTCACGTGTTCGCCCTCTGCAGTGGCCATCAGCTCGGCGGGAGTGGCGTCCGCCACGATCCGGCCGTGGTCGATGATCAACACCTTGTCGGCCAGTTGCTCGGCCTCGGCGAGATCGTGCGTGGTCATCAAGATGGTGGTGCCGTCCCGGGCGAGATCCCTGATCAGGTTGCGGATCAGGTCGCGGCCCTCCAGGTCGACTCCGGCGGTCGGTTCATCTAGGAACAGCAGCTCGGGGCGACCCACCAGCGCCAGCGCCAGGGACAGGCGTTGTTGTTCACCGCCGGAAAGTCGACGGTAGGGCGTGTGAGCCCGGGCGGTCAGTCCGACGAGCTCGAGCAGCTCATCGGCACGCATCGGGCCCTCGAAGAACGATGCGTACTGGCGAAGAAGTTCCGTGGGCCGGATGGCGGTGGGGATGCCGCCCTGCTGGAGCATCAGTCCGACCCGTGGCGCGAGCTTGGCCCATCCGTGCTCGGGGTCTGTGCCGAAGATCGTGGCCGTGCCCGCCGCCCGTGGAAGGTAACCCTCGAGGTGCTCGACGGTGGAGGTCTTGCCGGCGCCGTTTGGGCCGAGCAGCAGGGTCGTGGAGCCCGTTGCGACGCTGAAGCTGATGCCGTCGACCGCGGTCACCGGGCCGCGCCGCACGACCAGACCATCCACCTCGATCGCTTCAGCGCTGTCGGCCACGGACTGCGACGTTAGTGCCGCAAGGGTGCCGGCCAGCAGGTCGGGAAGCCGGAGCAGGGTTGGCGGCGGAGCGATTGTGAACCCGAAGTGAGTGCGTCACCTGAACCCGCGGTGGCTACCGTGTCGCCATGCTGGATGTGCGAAGGATTCGTGCCGACGTCGACGGGGTCAGGGCGGCCGTGGCCCGACGCGGAGACGACACCGCCCAGGTGGATCGTGCTGCCGAACTCGATGCGGAGCTGCGATCGCTGACCACCCGTCGCGACTCGCTGCGTGCGGAGATCCGCACGTTGTCCAACGAGGTCGGCCAACTCTTTCGCGACAAACGCCAGGAGGAGGCCACTGCACTCCAGGAGCAGTCGAAGCTCCTCGGGCAGGAGGAGAAGGACCTCGATGCGCGTGCCGGCGAACTCGAGGAGCAGCTGCGCGAGGTCATGCTGCGCATACCGAACGAGCCGGCCGCCGACTGTCCCGACGGTGGCGGCGAGGATGACAACGTCGTGCTCCGCGTCGAGAACTTCGACGAGGATTCCTATGGGGAGCACCAGCGGGTCCCGCACTGGGACATCGGCACCGAACTCGGCATCCTGGATGTCGAGCGCGCCGTGAAGCTCTCCGGTTCGATGTTCGTGATGTACCGCAAGGCGGGGGCAACGCTGGCCCGTGCGCTGTGCCAGTTGGCGATTGATCGCAACGTGGATCTCTACGAGGAGATCCGGCCCCCCACCCTCGTTCGCACGGACACGATGGTGGCCACCGGTCACCTGCCGAAGTTCGTCGACGAGGCGTACCACATCGAGCGCGATGACCTCTGGGCCATCCCCACCGCCGAGGTGCCCCTGACATCGCTGGGCCGCGACGAGATCGTGGACGAAGCCGAGTTGCCGATGCGCATGTGTGCCCACACCTCTTGCTTTCGCCGCGAGGCGGGCTCGGCGGGCAAGGACACACGTGGCCTTCTGCGGATTCACGAGTTCGACAAGGTAGAACTCCTCGCGTACTGCACACCGGAGCAGGCATCGGAGCTGCATACCGAGATACTCGACCGCGCCACATCGCTCATATCGGAGCTCGGGCTCGCCCATCGGATTCTCGACCTCTGTGCGGGCGACATCGGGGCCTCGGCGCGGAGGACCTTCGACATCGAGGTGTACGCACCGGGCGTCGGGGCATGGCTCGAGGTGTCATCGGTTTCCTGGTTCGGTGACTACCAGGCTCGGCGGGCCAACCTCCGCTACCGACCCGATGCCGGCAAGGGCACAGAGATCCTCAACACCCTGAACGGCTCTGCCCTGGCGGTGCCGCGGGTCTGGGCTGCACTGGTGGAGACGTGGCGCCGCCCGGACGGCACGATCGAGGTGCCGGAACTGTTGCGTCCCTACATGCGCGGGGCAGACACCATCAGCTGAGGGTCCCGGGTGATCCGCCGTTCAGAAGCCGAGTCCGATCGCTGCGGCACCAATCGTCAACGCAGTCGTAGCGGCTCCGTAGGCGACAGCGGTGCCGCGACTCTGTGGCCACAGGGCAGCCACTTCCACGGCGAAGGTGGAGAACGTGGTGAATGCGCCGAGCGCACCGATACCGACGATCGTCGACCACGACTCGGGCGCCAACGCCACAGCCATGCCCGCCACGAACGAGCCGCTGACGTTCACGCCGAGAGTTCCCCACGGGAACCGTTCGGAGTTGAGCCATTCGATGACAGCAGCGCGGCACACGGCCAGTGCTGCCGCCGCGACGAGAAAACCTGCAGCCTCGATCATTGCG
>JBPCTP010000478.1:0-2572 GCA_051011615.1 Microthrixaceae bacterium
GCGTTCGAGGAGTCGACAGGGTCGGTGACCGGCGCGCTCGACGAGATGTCGCAGCTGCTGGCCATCCGTGGGCGTGTGTTGCCCGCAACGCTCGATTCCGTGGAGCTGGTCGCCGAGTTGTCCGACGGCACGATTCTGGTGGGCCAGGAGCTGATCTCCACCACGCCTGGGGTGACACGGGTGAGTCTGGACCCGCCGCCGGAGGCTTTCGTCGATGTGCCCTCGGTGATTGCGGGAGCCCATGCAGTGATCCTGGGTCCGGGGTCGCTGTACACCTCTGTGCTGGCGAGCGCAGCGGTTCCGGACATCCGCAGGGCCCTCGAGGAGACTCCGGCGCCCTTGCTGTACGTCTGCAACCTCGGCCCGCAACTCCACGAGACCGACGGCTACGACGTATCGGATCACGTCAGGGCGTTGCACCGTCACGGGATCAAGCCGGACGCGGTGCTGTTCGATCCGGAGATGATCGGGGGGGCTGAGACGTTGGAAGAGGCGCAACCTGCTCAGATGGCTGCGGTGGGAACCCGTGTGCACGATCCGGAGCTGCTGGCGAAGGCCCTCGCTGCCGTTCTCGGGCTCTGAACGATCTGAGAGCCGACAGCGGAGCCGTTGGGCGCCGTTGCGGATTGGCGGCAGGCCTCCATATCTGGTCGGATGGTTGTCAACCTCGTGAAAGTCATCACGAGGAGTACACATCGCCACACGAGGGGTGCAGAAAGACATGACAGTTCGCGTTGGGATCAACGGATTCGGTCGAATCGGGCGAAACTTCTTCCGGGCAGCCAAGAAGCGGGGCGAGGACATCGACTTCGTCGCCGTCAACGACCTCGGATCGCTCGACACGATGGAGCTGCTGCTCAAGCGTGACTCGATCGCCGGGGCATACCCCGGTGAGGTGAAGGCCGTGGAAGACGGAATCGACGTTGACGGTGATGTGCTGAAGGTCGTGTCGTTCCGCAACCCTGCCGAGATCCCCTGGGGCGAGCTGGGCGTGGACGTCGTCATCGAGTCGACCGGAATCTTCGCGGATCGTGACAAGGCCGCAGCTCACCTCGAGGGTGGAGCGCCCCGGGTGATCGTCTCCGCTCCTGCCAGCGGTGCCGATGCCACTTTCGTGGTGGGCGTCAATGACGACACCTTCGATCCGGAGAACCACATCGTGGTCTCCAACGCATCCTGCACGACCAATTGCTTCGTGCCGCTCATCAAGGTCCTCGATGACGCCTTCGGCGTTCAGAAGGGGCTCATGAACACGATCCACGCCTACACCGGCGACCAGAGCCTGGTGGACGGCCCGCACTCGGATCCCCGTCGTGCGCGTGCCGCAGCGATCAACATCGTGCCCACCTCCACCGGCGCAGCCCGTGCAACCGGGCTCGTACTGCAGTCGATGCAGGGCCGCCTCGATGGCACCTCACTTCGAGTGCCGATCCCGACTGGCTCCATCACCGATTTCGTGGGCGTGCTGGACAAGGACGTTACCGTCGAAGAAGTCAACGCCGCCTTCGAGGCCGCAGCCTCGTCCGGACCGCTCCAGGGTGTGCTCCAGTACACCGAGGATCCGCTGGTCAGCTCCGACATCGTCGGTTCGCCCTACAGCTCGATCTTCGATTCGGGTCTCACCATGGCGATGGGCAACCTCGTCAAGGTGCTGTCCTGGTACGACAACGAAGCCGGCTACTCGAACCGCCTCGTAGACCTTGCACTGAAGGTCGGCGCGGCGAACTCCTGACCGGAATCTCACCGAGGGAGTCCCAACCGATGAATTGCAGCGCCACATGAACTTCGGTGTTCCCGAACTCGAAGACCTCGGTGATGTCGATGGCCGATCCGTGCTCGTGCGGGCGGACTTCAACGTGCCGATCTCAGATGGTGAGATCACCGATGATCTGCGCATCCGCTCGGCCCTGCCGACACTCAACTGGCTGACCGATCACGGGGCCAACGTGACCGCCTGCACCCACCTCGGTCGCCCCAAGGGCAAGCCGGATCCGGCTTTCTCGGTGGAGCCGGTGCGCAAACGGCTTGCCGAGTTGGCGCCCGGGGTGGAGTTGCTCGACAACCTGCGGTTCGACCCCGGCGAGACCGAGGACGACCCGGGGTTCGTGGAGAGCCTGATCGCTGGTCACGACCTCTACGTCAACGACGCCTTCGGTGCGTCGCATCGTGTCCATGCCTCGATCGTGGGTCCGCCGCGGACGCTGCCGTCTGCAGCAGGCCGCCTCCTGGCGCGAGAGGTTGAGGTACTTCTCGGCGTGCGCGAGAACGCCAAGAAGCCCTTCGTAGCGATAACCGGCGGCGCGAAGGTCAGCGACAAGCTGGGTGTCATCCGGGCGCTGCTCGACATCGCGGATGACGTGCTCATCGGCGGAGGGATGTGTTTCACCTTCTTCAAGGCGACCGGGCACAACATCGGCAACTCTCTGTGTGAGGACGACCAGGTCGAAACCTGCAAGGCGCTGCTCGACGAGTTCGGCGACAGGCTCCACCTGCCGGAGGACGTAGTCGGCCTCGGCCCGGGTGGTGAGATCGGCAAGCCCGAAACCGGGGGAGAGGTACGCAACTTCGGACG
>JBPCTP010000479.1:0-5618 GCA_051011615.1 Microthrixaceae bacterium
GTGCCAACCCGTGTAGTAGTCGCAGAGGATGAGACCATCATCCGCATGGATCTCCGGGAACTGCTCGTGGAGGAGGGCTACGAGGTCGTCGGCGAGGCCGGCCGAGGCGACCGTGCGCTGGAACTCATCCACTCCGAGTCGCCCGACGTGGCACTTCTGGACATCAAGATGCCCGGTATGGATGGCATCTCGGTCGCTCGCCGCATCAACGCCGAGCGTTTGTGCGCCGTCGTGCTCGTCACGGCATTCTCCCAGCGTGAGCTCATCGAGGAAGCAACCGATGCCGGGGTCCACGGCTACGTCGTCAAGCCTTTCGAACGTCACGACCTGGTTCCGGCCATCGAGATCGGACTGGCCAGGTTCGCCGCCGAGAAGCTTCTCGCCGAGCAGGTCGCGAATGCCGAGGAACGTCTCGAGGTTCGCAAGATCGTGGACCGTGCCAAGGGACGCCTGATGGACGTCAACGGCCTCAGCGAACAGGACGCGTTCGGCTTCATCCAGCGTACGGCGATGACCTCTCGCCGACAGATGCGCAACGTCGCGGAGGACATCCTCTCCGGCGTGCTCACGCCACCCACCTAGCACCCGACGTTCCCCTTCGCCATGCGGATCGTCGCCGGCGGCGAGGCCGTCGCAGCGGGCGGGTAGGGTCGCCGCCGTGGCAACGGTCATGCTCATCGACGGAAACTCACTCACCTATCGCGCGTTCCACGCACTTCCGACGGATCTGCAGACATCCTCGGGTCAGGTGACCAACGCCGTGTTCGGCTTCACCTCGATGGTGCTGAACCTAGTCCGCGACCACCGACCCGATGGGGTGGTTGTGGCCTTCGACCTGCCCGAGAAGACCTTCCGGCACGAGATGGTCGAGACCTACAAGGCCAACCGCGATGCGGCGCCCGACATCCTGCGCCAGCAGATGGGATTGGTTCGCCAGGTCACGGAGACGTTCGCGCTGCCGATCCTGGAAGCACCCGGCTACGAGGCCGACGACATCATTGCCACGTTGGCAACGAACGCCGCAGGGCGGGGTGACGACGTGATCATCGTCACCGGCGATCGCGACAGCTACCAACTCGTCGAAGATCCCCACGTAAAGGTCCTTTACAACCGCCGGGGCGTGTCCGACTACGCGCTCTATGACGAAGCCGGAATCCTGGACCGCACCGGCGTTGCCCCCACCGACTACGTCACCTATGCCGCGCTTCGTGGAGACAACTCCGACAACCTGCCGGGAGTACCGGGGGTGGGCGAGAAGACCGCAGCCAAGCTGGTCAACACCTACGGAGACCTCGATGGGCTCTTTGCCGCTGTCGAGGAGCAGACTCCGAAGCTCCGGCAGAACCTGACTGAGCACGAACAGCAGGCTCGATCGAACTACGAGATGATGAAGCTGGTTCGCGACGTGCCGTTGGACTTCGACGACACAGTGATCGCAATGGGCGATTTCGATCCCGACGCCGTTGTGGAGCTCTTCAACTTCCTGGAGTTCCCCAGCCTCGTTGCGCGGTTGCCGGAGGCGTTCCCGGAGCTGTTCGGAGAAGGCACCGAGGCGGTGGGGACCGCGCACAAGGTGTTGGAGGCGGAGGTGACCGTCGCATCCGACTCCGCCGGGGTCAGTGCAGCGGTCAGGAAGGCAACCAAGACAGGCCGGCTGGTGGTGGCCGGCGGTTGGGTCGACGAGATCGGCCACAGCCCGCTCGTCGGCGTCGCGCTGGCGACGGACCCCGAAGTCGCCGAAGTGGCCTGGATTCCATCTGATCTGCTGGGTGAGGGGCTCACTGAGGCACTCTGTGGCGACGTGCCGGTTGTGGCCCATGACGCGAAGCCGCTGGTGAGGAGTCTGCTGGGCATCGGTGCCGATCTGACGGCTCTCGCCGAGGACACCGAGCTGGCGGCATATCTGATCGACCCATCCGATGCCTCATACAGCCTCTCGGCGCTGCTGAGCCGCTACGCCGAAGCGGAGCTGGCGGGTGCGGAGCAGGTACCCGAGGGACAGTTGGACCTCGAGGGGGACTCCGAGGGTTCGTACATGGCTCCCGCGCGCCGAGCACTGGGTGTCGCCCACCTGGTGGATCCCCTGGCCGAGGCCCTCGATGCCCGAGGCTTGCGTGCTCTCGCCGATGACATCGAGATACCGCTCGTGCGCGTGCTGGCAAAGATGGAACACGTCGGCGTCGGGGTGGACCGCGCGGTGCTGGAGGACCTGCGGGATTCCCTGGTGGCCGAGTGCGAGTCCGAGCGCGCTGCGATCGTGGAGTGCGCCGGGGAGGACTTCAACGTCAACTCGACACCGCAGCTGCGTACCATCCTGTTCGACAAGCTGGGGTTGCCTCCCCAGAAGAAGACCAAGACCGGGCCGTCGACGGACCACCAGACCCTCGAGAAGCTCCGTGGTTCCCACGACATCATCGAGCACCTGCTGCGATACCGCGAGGTGGAGAAGCTCCGCTCGACCTACGGGGAGGGCTTGCTCGCCGAAGTCGGTCCCGATGACCGGATCCACGCCACGTTCAACCAGACCGTGGCCCGCACCGGCCGGTTGTCCTCAGACCGCCCGAACCTGCACAACATCCCGGTGCGCACCGACGAGGGCCGCCGCTTCCGCGAGGCGTTCGTGCCCTCGGCAGGAACTGATCTGTTGGTGGCGGACTACAACCAGATCGAACTGCGCTGCATTGCCCACCTCTCGGAGGACCCGGGGCTGGTCGAGGCGTTCACCTCAGGCGCCGACATCCACGACCGCACCGCCTCGCGGGTGTTCTCGGTCGACCAGGGTGAAGTCAGCTCCGAGCAGCGATCCAAGGCGAAGATGGTTTCCTACGGTCTCGCCTACGGAATGGAGGCCTACGGCCTGGCACAGCGCCTCAACATCGCCACCGGTGAGGCGCAGGAGATCCTCGATGCGTACTTCGAGGCATTCCCGAGCGTTCGGGACTTCATGGACCGCACGGTCGCCGAGGCGCGCGACCGCGGCTACACCGAGACCGTGTTCGGTCGCAGGCGCCGAATACCGGAGCTCTCCTCCAACCAACGAAATGTCCGTATGGCCGGCGAGCGCCAAGCCATGAACGCCCCGATCCAGGGGTTGGCGGCCGACATCTTCAAGGTTGCACTCGTGAGGCTGGACGCCGCCCTGGAATCCGCCAGAGCCGCCGGCGACGATCCCGGAACGCTCATCCTGCAGGTGCACGACGAAGTACTGGTGGAGGTGCCACCCAACTCGTGGGACGCAACCGAGGCGATGGTCCTCGATGCCCTCTCTGGTGCATTCGACCTTCGGGTGCCGCTGGAGGTGAACCTTTCACGCGGCAAGAGTTGGGCGGAGGCCAAGGGCTGAACGTGTCGGCTGATCCCCAACGGCACTGGTTCGAGGACCTCGCGGACCACCTCGGTCCGGCGTATCTCCGCTATTCGTTCACCAAGGGCACTGAGCAGGAGGTCGACTTTCTCGTCGACGAGCTCGGACTCACCGAATCCATGACCGTGCTCGACGTGGGCTGTGGCCCCGGCCGTCATGCCATGGCTCTGGCTCGTAGGGGAATCTCGGTCGTCGGCGTCGACATAAGCGACCGATTCATCGAGGTCGCGATCGAGGTGGCTGATCGTGAGGGTCTCAGCCCATTGCTGGAGTTCCACCGCGCGGATGCCCGGGAGCTGGTGGGTGACGGACGCTTCGACGGCCGGAACTTCGACGCGGCCATCTCCTTGTGTCAGGGAGCTTTCGGCCTCGGCGGACCGCCGGATGTGGCTGATCCCCACAACCTCAGCCCGGACCAGTCCGTTCTGGCCGGGATCCGCTCCTGCCTCAACCCGGGTGGCCGATGCGCGGTCTCCGCGTTCTCGTCGTACTTCCAGGTGCGCTGGCTGGAGGACCGCGATGCCTTCGATGCCGCCAGCGCGGTGAATCACGAACACACCGAAGTGCTCGACGACGAGGGGAACAGTGCCCCGGCCGAGTTGTGGACGACGTGTTACACGCCGCGCGAACTCCACATGCTCGCTGATCGGGCCGGCCTCGCAACGCAGGATGTCTGGAGCGTGACACCGGGCGGCTACGAACGCCGCCGGGCGGATCTCGACAGCCACGAATTCCTGCTCGTGGCACGTCGCCCGCTGTGAGCCAACCGGTCACATTTCGGCGCTGAGGGCTTGACGGCTACCCTTGACGGGTTCCCTGTCCGACTACCAAATACGAGCAACCACGTGTCCGATACTGAAACTGCCGAGGCCCAGCCGCAAGATGCGGTCGCATCCATGGGCGACTACACCCCCCGAACCATCACCGAGAACGACCTCGGCGAGATGTCCCTCGATGAGGCCTATGCCCAGTCGATGGTGGACGTCACCGACGGCCAACTCGTCACGGGCACGGTCGTGAAGGTCGATCGCGACGAAGTGTTGCTCGACATCGGGTTCAAGTCCGAGGGTGTCATCCCCAACCGGGAGCTCTCGATCCGCAACGAGGTCGACCCCGGTCAGGTCGTCACAGTCGGCGACGAGGTCGAGGCCCTCGTCCTCCAGAAGGAGGACAAGGAAGGTCGGCTCGTCCTGTCCAAGAAGCGCGCGCAGTACGAACGAGCGTGGGGAAAGATCGAAAAGGTCAAGGAAGAAGAGGGTGTTGTCTCCGGTCCGGTCATCGAGGTCGTCAAGGGCGGCCTGATCATCGACATCGGCCTGCGTGGCTTCCTGCCTGCCTCACTGGTGGAGCTGAGGCGCGTTCGCGACCTTCAGCCCTACATCGGCCGCGATCTCGAGGCGAAGATCATCGAGCTCGACAAGAACCGCAACAACGTGGTGCTGAGCCGCCGTGCATTCCTCGAAGAGACCCAGAAGGAACAGCGCGAGGACTTCCTCACCAACCTCAAGCCCGGCGAGCGTCGCAAGGGAACGGTGTCGAGCGTCGTCAACTTCGGTGCCTTCGTTGACCTCGGCGGCATGGACGGCCTGATCCACGTCTCGGAGCTGTCCTGGAAGCACGTCGACCACCCCGGCTCGGTCGTCACCGTCGGCGACGAGGTGGACGTCGAGGTGCTCGAGGTCGATCACGACCGTGAGCGAATCTCGCTCTCCCTGAAGGCAACCCAGCAGGATCCGTGGCAGGAGTTCGCCTCCAACCACCAGGTCGGCGAGTTGGTCTATGGCCGGGTCACCAAGCTTGTGCCCTTCGGCGCGTTCATCCAGGTGGGTGACGGCATTGAGGGACTGGTGCACATCTCGGAGATGTCCGCTCACCATGTCGACCTTCCCGAACAGGTCGTCACCCCCGGCGAGGAGCTGTGGGTCACGATCATCGACCTTGACCTCGACCGGCGCCGGATCCGCCTCTCGATCGAGCAGGCTGCCGAGGGCGGCATAGTCGCGGCGGAGTACCAGGAGCACTTCGGCGAACACAACTACGACTCCGAGGGCAAGTACATCGGTACGGGCTTCGACGACGAGTCGACCTCGGAGGGCCAGGAGGCGTGGGAGGAGTACTACGCCGAGCAGGGTGATGCGCCCGCAGCCGGAGACGGCGATTCCACCGAGCCCCCGGCGGATGCCGAGGCCACGGCTGCAGATCCTGTCGCGACAGCGGAGGCGCCCGCTGAGGCCGACACCCCCGCTGAGGCCGA
>JBPCTP010000480.1:0-5082 GCA_051011615.1 Microthrixaceae bacterium
GTCGAAGACACACCCCATCGCACCATCGTGTTCGACCTCGACGGCGTGCTGTCCGATGCCAGCACGCGCCAGCACTTCATCGAGTATCCGCGGCGCGACTGGGAGGCGTTCTTCCAGGCCTGCGGCGACGATGCACTGATCGACGAGGTCGCCCGCCTGCTCGAAGTGCTCGACCCCGACCACCGGGTGGTCCTGCTCACTGCCCGCCCGATCCGTGTGCAGCCGCAGACCCTGGCCTGGCTCCAACGCTACGGACTGCGCTGGGACCTGCTGATCATGCGTGACTTCGGCGACTACTCAGCAGCGCGCACGTTCAAGCTGCGCACCACCCACGAGCTGCGCAGCAGGGGCTTCGAGCTGCGACTTGCCTTCGAGGACGACCCCCGCAATGTCGACATGTTCCACAGCCAGGGCGTCCCTTGCGTCTACATCCATTCCGGCTACTACGAGTGAGCGCGCACTGCCCACTTGCGTAGGGCAGTGGCTGAGCCGTGGCACAGAGCAGTCGCGGGGCTCGGATGGAGCTGTGCAGGCCGGCCGTACCATCATGTCAGCGACCGGTTTCAACCCCGTCAGGAGGCGAGCTTGCTGAACAATCTCAAGACAGCGATGTTGCTCGCCGCCCTCGGCGCGCTGTGCATGTTCATCGGGTCGTTCTGGGGCACCACGGGTTTGGTGATCGGCCTGTTCATCGGGCTGGCATTCACGATGGGCTCGTACTGGTTCTCCGACAAGCTCGCCATCAAGTCGGCCAGCGCAGTGGAGGTGACCGAAGCCCAGATGCCCCAGTACCACGGCATCGTCTCCGAGCTCGCGACGAGGGCATCGATTCCCAAGCCCCGGCTGTATGTCTCGCCCCAGCCGCAGCCCAACGCGTTCGCCACCGGCCGGAACCCCGACAACGCTGCGGTTTGTGTCACCGAAGGCTTGCTCAAGACGCTTTCCTGGGAGGAGATCCAGGGCGTGCTCGCCCACGAGCTGGCCCATGTGCGCAATCGAGACATCCTCATCGGGTCGGTCGCGGCCGCTGTGGCGATGGGCATCACATTCGTCGCTTCGATGGGCCGCTTCGCACTCATCTTCGGCGGCGGCCAGGGCGGTGGAAACAGGGACAATCCGATAGGTGGCCTGTTGATGCTGATCCTCGCCCCGATCGCTGCGGCCATGATCCAGATGGCCATCAGCCGTAGCCGCGAGTACGAGGCCGACGCGTCAGCGGCCCGTCTCCTTGGAACCGGCGAGCCCCTGGCCCGGGCCCTGGAACGCCTGGACGACTCCGCCGCGCGCATTCCTTCGGACGTGAACCCGGCCGAGGCCTCCAACTACATCGTGAATCCGCTGCGTGGGCGACAGGTGACCAAGTTGTTCTCCACTCACCCGCCCGTGGAGGAGAGAATCGTCCGCCTGCGCACCAACGCGTGGGCGTAGGGGTTCACAGACTGAACCCGCCAATCTACGCGGGCGGTTCCGGGAGCGGGTCGTCGATGCCGAGGACCCATTCCATCAGCAGGCCATCGCCCATGCTGCCGTCGGGGCGACGGCAGTAGTGGCGCATCACCCCTACACGGCGAAATCCCGCCTTCTCGTAGGCACGAACTGCGCGGGTGTTGTCCACATCTGGATCGATCGTGACTCGGTGGTGGCCTCGGTGCTCCACCAGGAAACCCATGACAGCCCAGAGGCTCTCCAGGGCGAGGCCCGTGCCATGAACCGAGGGCGACATGGCGATGTCGATCCATGCCTCTCGGTACTCCTCGTCGTCCTCCTCGCCGGCCTGGATCCACCCGCGCACCATCTGCTGGGCCTCGACGACCCAACCGAACTGATCAGGATCCGCCAGGCGCTTGCGGACCTTGGCCTCGTTCTGGGCGAACCACCAGCGCTCGACGGCCTCCTCGTCGAAAAGCTCCACCAGCGGCAGCACGTCACGCTCCACCCCGGGCCGCAACAACACCTCCGAGCGCTGGAGCTGCGGTGTGACTCGGCGCCGGTCCCCCACGACGCACTCAGTCCCTGAAGTTCCCGAACTGGAGAGGGATACCGAAGTCCTTGGCCTTGCATGCCGCGATCACGTCCTGGAGTGCATCCCGCTTCTTGGCGGTCACACGGATCTGTTCACCCTGGGTCTGGGTCTGCACACCCTTGAGCCCCATCTCCTTGATCGCCTTGTTGATCTCCTTGGCCTTGTCGGACCCTATGCCTGCGACCAACGTCGCCACCTGGCGGGCGGTGCCACCGGATGCCTCCTCGACGTTTCCCCAGTCGAGTGCCTTCATGGACACCTTGCGCTTCGCGAGCTTTTCCTCGAGGACCTGTCTCAGTGCAGCGAGGCGCTCTTCGGTGGATGACTTGAGGGTGATGCTCGTCTCTCCCAGTTCGATCGAGGAGTCGGTCTGCTTGAAGTCGAACCGGTTCGACACTTCCCGATTGGCCTGGTCGACGGCGTTTCGCACCTCCTGCTCGTCTACTTCGGAGGTGATGTCGAAGCTTCCCATGTGTCCTCCCGGACGGTGTTGGTTGCATTGGATCGCACATCGCGATGGTCGCGCTCACGCCAGACTCCTGGCTCGTGGGCGATTGACCGGCGCTGTTTGCGAAACGCTATCGTGAGCGAACTCACGGGTCGGTGCCCGAGCGGCCAAAGGGAGCAGGCTGTAAACCTGCCGGCGTATGCCTTCGGAGGTTCAAATCCTCCCCGGCCCACAAAATTCGGTTGGCCCCGATCACCCGCTTCGGGGGTCGGGTGCCGATCAGCTCAACTGGCAAGCAGCTGCTCCATCAGCACCACGTCGAGCCATCGGCCGAATTTCCGACCGACCTCGCTCTCCGTGCCGATGATCTCGAACCCGCACCTGCGGTGCAGTTCGATCGAAGCGTTGTGGCCTCCGACGATCTTTGCCATGAGCGCGTGGAATCCGTGCGATCGCGCCCGGTCGACCAGCGCTTCGAGCAGGAGTCGTCCAATACCCTCCCGCAGGTGGGACTCGGCTACGTAAACGCTGTCCTCGACGGTTGTGGCGTATCCGGCTCGCTCCCTGTATGGCGACAGCGCTCCGAAGCCTCCGACGCTGCCGTCGCCCAGTTCGGCCACGATGACCGCGTGGGCGCCGGAACGCTGGGTCAGCCAGTCCTGCTGTTCGCGAATGGTCCTCGGGACGAGATCGAAGGTGGCCGTCGACGTGAGTACCTGGTGGTTGTAGATCTCGAGGATCGCTTCAGCGTCCCCAACAGTGGCGTCGCGTATCTGCACGGCCCAAAGGTACCGCCCGCGCCACACCCGCCCATGGGAGCCCTAGAGAGTGGCAGGTACCGGCTCGACCACTTCGAGTGCACCGGTCATGGCTTCGAGACGAGCCCAGGATTCGATCTCGGCCGACTGTGTGAGCAACAGGATCTGCTGGAAGGCGGACTGTTCCAGGATCTTCTCCAGCAGCGGCGCAACGAGCTCCGGTTCGGTATTGGCGAAGGGTTCCTCGAGGATGATCGGGAAGTTCTCACCGCCCGGTCCGAGTTGGCGGACCGAGTGGAAGCAACTGGCCAACGCCTGGGTGGCGGCTGCGAGGGGCCCGTCGACCGGCCCGACGTTCTGTGCTGCCAGATCCCGCCCTGTGGCGGAAGCGGCGACGATCGATGCCTTGTGTTCGAGCGCCCATTCGACGCTCACGTTTCCGGCCATCACAGCCCAACGTGCCTGGGCGTCTCGTTGGCTCTCGGCCACCTCGAGCAGGTGGCGACGGTGGGCATCCGAACCGAGTAGTCCGTTCACGCGCTGAAGGTGGAACCCGAGATAGCTGTGTGCTCCGGCGGCCTCGAGTGCCTCGGCCTCCGCCCCTGCAGCGGCCTGGGCACGTCGCCAGTAGGCGAATGACACCATCACGGCAGCTGCTGCGATGATCGCCATGGCCGCGATTCCGAGACCACCCATCATCTTCGCAGCGGGTATGGAAAACAGCGCCGCAATTCCGGCGACCAGGAAGTTGACCTTCCGAACTGATTCGGCCTGTGCTGCCGCGTCCTCGAATCGTTGGTGGCTCTCCTCTATCCGCGCCACGGCGTCAGCATCCTCCGGGCTGGATCCGATCTTCTCCGCCTCACGCTCAAGCGCCCGATCGGCTGTGGTGAGACGTTCGGCGGTGGTCCAAAGCTCGGTCTGTTCCACGGCGGCCAGTTGCAACACCAGCCGGTCGCCTTCGGATGCTTCGTTCAATCGTCCGGCCCCAGCACACATGACACGGCGCGCCGAGTGCATGTCGAG
Source organism: Microthrixaceae bacterium (assembly GCA_051011615.1). Classification (GTDB taxonomy): domain Bacteria; phylum Actinomycetota; class Acidimicrobiia; order Acidimicrobiales; family Microtrichaceae; genus JBPCTP01. The sequence goes on from JBPCTP010000480.1 coordinate 4,256, forward strand.
CCCGGCACGATCCAGCAGATCGATCCGGCCGTCGGCGTCGGCGAATTGGGAGGTGACATCCAGACGGTTGTCGATGTCGATCACCTTTGGCGTCGATCCTTCAGGCCGGAAGATGGCGAACCGCGTCCCGGCGTCTGACTGGACCTCGAGATGGACCCCGGGGCGCGAAGTACTCAGCGCGCCGATTATCTCGGTCGTGAGGGCCTCACGTTCGAAGGACTCGAGGCCCGTCAGCACGGTGAGTCGCGGGTGTAGGTCGACGGCCATCGTATGGACGCCGGAGTCAATAACCAGTCGTTCGAAGCGCACGCGATCACATCGGCGAACGGCGGCTGAAACTTGAGTGCCCGACCCGATCAGTGTTGTCGCCACTCCGGCATCCTCGCTAACCTCGCGCCCTGCCCACCCTTCGGTGGGAGAATGCCTCCTTAGCTCAGTCGGCAGAGCGTTTCCATGGTAAGGAAAAGGTCGTCAGTTCGATTCTGACAGGGGGCTCCAACGGTGCAGCCTGGCTGTACCGGTGGATCGGCCCCGTGTCGGTCTGCGCGGCGGCGTAGCTCAGATGGTGAGAGCGCTCGGCTCATAATCGAGAGGTCGTCGGTTCGAGTCCGACCGCCGCTACAAGGGCCGGTTCGCCGGCCGGACATCGCAAGTCAACCAAACCACACACCCCAGCAGCACTACCAAGGAGCACGGACCCATGTCCAAGGAGAAGTTTGAGCGGAATAAGCCTCATGTGAATGTGGGGACGATGGGTCATATTGATCATGGTAAGACGACGTTGACTGCTGCGATTTCTAAGACGTTGTCGGATCGTGTTGATGGGA
>JBPCTP010000481.1:0-3260 GCA_051011615.1 Microthrixaceae bacterium
ACACGACAGCAACAATATGGCCGTGGGTCCGTTCACCAATTCAACGCTAGTGCGGACGGGGGGAGTCGAACCCCCAAGCCCCTGAGGGCACCGGGACCTAAACCCGGCGCGTCTGCCAATTCCGCCACGTCCGCTTGGGCCTGCCACGCTATCGCCCACAGAACGCACGGCCGTCACTGGAACCGCCGTGGTCCGCGTTAGCCTCGGCGCCATGTCAGATGCGTTGTCAATACCTCCCGAAATACTCGCCGCCGCTCCGATGCCGGTGGTCGCCCAGGGCTCGAGCGGCATGGAGCCGTCGGCCGACATCTTCAATCGCCTGCTCAAGAACCGAATCGTGTTCCTCGGCTCCGAGGTGAACGACGAGGTGGCGAACTTCATCACCGCCCAGCTTCTCTACCTGGAGGGTGAGGATGCCGAGAAGGACATCTACCTGTACATCAACTCGCCCGGTGGGTCAGTGACGGCGGGAATGGCCATATACGACACCATGCAGTTCGTCACGCCCGACGTAGGCACGATCTGCATGGGTCTGTGCGCCTCGATGGGACAGTTCCTGCTGTGCGCCGGCGCCCCTGACAAGCGCTACTCGCTGCCGCATGCGCGGATCATGATGCACCAGCCCTCAGCCGGTATGCAGGGCCAGGCCGCAGACATTGCGATCCAGGCGGAGCAGCTCAAGTACATCAAGGACCTGCTCGCCGAGCGCCTGGCCGACCACACGGGTCAGACCAAGGACCAGATCAACGAGGATTCCGACCGCGACCGTTGGTTCACCGCAGAAGCGGCCAAGGAGTACGGGATCATCGACCACGTCATCGTGCGACGTGGTGAGATGCGCTGACCGGCTGGGTCAGCCTCCGAACACCTGAACGACGTAGTAGCGGCCGCGGGCGTAGGCGACGCCGACACCTATGTGGCTGTACCTGCTGCTCAGCATCGTGGAGCGATGTGAGCTGCTCCCCATGAGGAGGCTGTGTGCCTCCTGGATGCTTCCTGCCATGGCGAGGTTCTCACCGAGTGCACGCCAACCGGCGCCGGCGCCGCTGGCGAGGTTGGAGTGAGAGAGCTGACCCCTGGCTGCGAGCGTGTCGGCCCAGCCCTGCGCCTTGGCCTGAAGAGTCGGATGGTTGAGCACGGGATGGGTGCCCCGCGACTCCCGTTCGACGTTGACCTTCTGTATCGACTGCGCGAACTCGAGTCCGATGCAGCTCGTGACGATTGCTGCGAGGAACGGGATTGCGATCAGTAGCTTGAGATTTTTGGTTTTCATCGTGCGCGGCGGTCCTCGACAGTCAGATTACGTTCTTTACGAATCTATTACATCCAGGTTCCAGGTGGTGGACCCCGTGGGTGTGACTCCAGTCAATCGAGACGGATGCCACATTCCTCTTCGGCCCACGCGGAAACCTCGGAAGTTTCGGCCGGGATCTGAGCCAGGGCCTGATTCGTGGCCTCTCGACGTAGTTCGAGGTCTTCCGCCTCATCCCCGGCCAGTGAGACCGCGACAGCTTCACCCAGGACCTCAGCGATCCGGCCCATGGCATCGGCGATGTCCTGTGGCGCTGAGGCGGCGACCTGGTCGAACTCGTCGAGCTGTTCCCGCGCCGCCGGTCCGTCGCCGGCGGTTATGGCACCGGCAAGGACGTCAAGGTCTGCCACTGATTCGAGGTCCTCGCACCACGGGTTCTGGCCATCCCCGCAGGACCCGACGAGCATGGCGACTGCCGCCGTTGCCAGCACGGTCGCTGTCCTGTGGCTGATCGGTCAGCCCCTCGCCGCCAGGGCGGCATCACGGATGTCGGTGATGGCACGTGCGAATCCGCCCGGATCACGGAACACAGCCGATCCGGCAACCATCACGTTCGCACCGGCCTTCGCCGGAGCGCCTGCGGTTTTCACCCCGATGCCGCCATCGACCTCGAGGTCGATGTCACGGCCCGAGGCTGCGATCAGCTTCGAGATCTGTGCGACCTTGGGCTCCATCGTCTCGATGTAGGACTGTCCGCCGAAACCGGGGTTGACGGTCATCACGAGGATCTGGTCGACGAGGTCCAGCACGTGCTCAATGGTCACGGCCGGGGTCGCGGGGTTGAGCACGACGCCAGGGCTCACCCCGAGGTCGCGGATGTGGCCGAGGGTGCGGTGCAGGTGGGTGCAGGCCTCCTGGTGCACGAGGATCACGTCGCAACCGGCTTCGACGTAACGAGGGATCAGCTCATCGGCGGAGATCACCATCAGGTGGGCCTCGAAGGGAATGTCCACCAGACTGCGACAGGAGTGGATGACATCGGGCCCGATGGTCATGTTGGGCACGAACACACCGTCCATCACATCCCAGTGGATCCGGTCGGCGCCGGCCTCTCCGAGTTGGGTGACGGCCTCACCGAGGCGCGAGAAGTCCGCTGGTAGCACCGACGGTGCGATCTGCACATCTGGGATCGACATCAGGGGGGCCTCCGCTGTGGTTCGGCAGTGAAGATAGCTTGGCCCGATGGGCTCCGGTGAAAGGACAAATCCGCTCGTTCGCCTCGAACGAGCTGTCGCCGGTGGGGTGGTGCTCGGCCATGACTCCGACGGCAGGGTGGTCCTGGTCCGCGAAGGTCTGCCGGGAGAACTCGTGGAAGTCGAGGTTGAATCGGAGCGAAAGACCCTGCTGCGGGGTCGCGTGAGCGACGTGGTCGACCCATCCGAGCACCGTGTCGAACCGCCGTGTCCGCTCGTTTCAGCGGGCTGTGGGGGATGCGACCTCCAACATGGCGACGCCGCGATCCAGCGCGAGATGAGAATCGAGGTCGTGCGTGACGCGCTGTCGCACATTGGGGGCATCGACTCGATCCCCATCGAACAACTGGAACCGGACGCTCCGCTCGACGGACGTACCACCATGCGCCTGGCCGTGATCCCCGAGGGTCCGGATGCGGGTGCCATGGCCTTGCGGCACCGACGTTCCCACGAACTCGTTCGGGTGCAGCGCTGCCTGGTCGCCCATCCGCTGCTTGCACCTGTGCTCGCGGATGGCCGTTTTCCCGGCGAGTCCGAGGTGATGGCGAGGGTGTCGGTCTCCAGCGGCGAGGTCGTCGTGGCACCGGCGTCGCGACGCAACCGGGGATCACGCATCACCGAGGTGGTCGATGGGCACAGCTTCCGGATCTCGGCGGCGTCGTTCTTCCAGTCGGGACCGGTTGCCGCCGCCGCGCTCGGTCGTGCCGTGGGTCGGGCACTCGACGCATTCGACCCGACGGCCGATCGTCTAGTGG
>JBPCTP010000482.1:0-3884 GCA_051011615.1 Microthrixaceae bacterium
GGACAGGCACACCTCGCCGAGCTTGCCGTGCGGGAGTCGTCCGCCGGTCGCGTTGCGAACGGTGAGCTCGACTCCCTGGTGCGGCCTCCCCACGCTGCACTCGGCGTCGGTTGGGTCGTCGGTGGAGGACGTGCCGGTGCCTACTCCCGCCTCGGTGCAGGAGTAGCGCACCATCACGGGCACATCGAGTCGTTCCCGGACCTCGCGGATCAGCCAGGGACTGGCCGGGCCTCCGCCCATCACGACGGCCTGTACCGATGAGAGGTCGAACTGGCCGAAGTCGGCGTGTCTCAACATCAGGGTGACCTGGGTGGGCACGCCTGCGATCATCGGCATCCGGTGGCGCTCCAGCAGTTCCAGAGCCTTCGTGGGTGACCACCGCTCCAACAGGTGGGTCGTGCCTCCCCGCATCAACTTGGCCTGGAGCTTGGTGGTCGGCCCGAGGTGTGTGAGCGACATCGCGGACATGCCGTGGGCTGCTCGCTGGCCGGGGTCGCCCCACCTACGGCCGGTTTCGACCTGGGTGATGAAGTCGATCTGGCGCTGCGCGAACACAGCGCCCTTGGGTGACCCAGTGCTGCCCGAAGTGAACACGATCGCGAGCGGCCGATCCGAGTCCCCGGCGATTCGGGGCGGCTCGGACGAAGGGGCTCGGAGATCGGCGAGCGCCTCGTCCTCTCCCGAAGCAGCGTCGCCGCCGTCGATGAGCATCGCCGGGTCGCACAACTCGAGAAGGGCGGAGCGTTCATCAGGTGACAACTTGTGGTTTATCCCGGCGAACGCTGCCCCGACACGGGCGGCGGCCACCTGCGCAACCACGTACTCGGGCCGCGGTGGCATCACCGCTGCGACCACCGAGCCCTCGGACACTCCCTCGGCCGCCAGGGCGGCCGCAACCTCGTCGGCCAGGCGGTCAAGGGATGCATACGACATCTCCCAGCCGGTGGGGGACACATACGCGCTACGTTCACCGAAGCGTGCGCTCGCCTCGCGTACGGTCTGGTCCAGGTTCACTGGCGGCCTCCGGGCCGGGATTGGCGAACATGCCCGCAGCAGAGCGTTCCACAACCGACACGGCCGGTGCCGCAGGAAGCAGAGCCGGTGCCGCAGGAAGCAGAGCCGGCGCCGCCGGGAACCCGGTCGAGGGGTCCATGGCCACGGCAACCGACGCCGAGGGCGGCGACAAGGGTGCGGGCGAGGCCACCCGCTCCCGGTTGCTCGACGCCTCGATAGCCGTGCTGGCCGAACGCGGATACCACGCAGCGCGTGTGGACGACATCGTTTCGAGGGCGGGCGTTTCCCACGGCACCTTCTACCTGTACTTCGCCAACAAGGACGCAACCGTGCTGGCCCTCGCTGAGCGTTGTGCGTCCGAGCTGGGAGGGTTGGTGGCCGACCTCGGTGACGTGTCCGCCGATGAGGCCGGCCGCATCGAGGTGCGGGAATGGCTCGTCGAGTTCATCGAGCACTACCGCACCTACGGGGTCGTCATCAGATCGTGGGTGGAGCAGTCGGCCAACCCGGAGCTCGCCAAGCTCGGAGTGGACAGCCTCGGCAATGTCTCGGCGGTCCTGATCGACCGCGTTCAGCAGACCCACCCCGCCGACGCGGCGACGAGGGTGGTAGCCCTGATCGCGCTCATGGAGCGCTTCACCTACCTGGCGGTCAATCGTGACCTGGGCGATCCCGACCAAGTGGTCGAGACGGCGGCCACGGTCATTCATCGGTCCTTCTTCGCCGCTGCCTAGACCCCGGCAACCCAATTGCTGGGCAACCCAGTCCCCGGCAACCCAGTCCCCGGCAACCTGGACCGGTCAGCCCTTGGCAGCGATCTTCAGTCCGCCGGGTCGGGTGCCGAACAGTTCAGTGCCGAGAGCGCTGGTGAGGCTCGCGGGATCCCACTTGCGGGGTTCGCCCTTCACCTCGTTGATGGCGGTCGCTCCCATCTGCCAGCCGTGATACGCGGTGACGTCGGCCCCGACCGCCTTGAATACCTGTCCGCTCACCATTGTGGACTCGTCGGATGCGAGCCAGACCACCATCGGTGCCGAGTTGCCCGGATTCAGCCGTTCGTATTCGTCGTCGGGCACTTCGTTGGCCTCACGAAGGGGAATCTGGGGCATGGTCTCGTTCACGATGCGTGTGGCACCCCCGGGGGCGACGGCATTGGCGCGGACCCCGTAACGATCACCTTCGAGGGCGGTGATCACCGTGAGAGCGGCGATTCCGGCCTTGGCCGCTCCGTAGTTGGCCTGACCCTTGTTGCCCTGGAGGCCGGCCGAGGACACGGTGTTCACGATCGCGGCTTTGCGGGGCCGACCGGCCTTCGACTCGTCCGACCAGTAGACACACGCGTGGTGGGTCATGTTGAAGGTGCCCTTGAGGTGTACGGAGATGACCTTGTCCCAGTCCTGTTCACCCATCTTGACGATCGAGGCGTCGCGCAGGATCCCTGCGTTGTTCACGACGATGTCGAGTGCGCCGAAGGTTTCGATCGCCTGCTCGACGATTGCCTTGGAGCCGTCCCAGAGCGAGACGTCGTCGTAGTTGGCCACGGCCTCGCCCCCGCGTTCGAGGATGATCTTCACGGTCTCGTCCACCGGGGAGGAGTCGGCCCCTTCGCCCTTGGAGGAACCACCGAGATCGTTGCAGACCACCTTGGCTCCCTGGGAGGCCAGCTCCATGGCCTCGCCGCGGCCGACCCCACGGCCTGCGCCGGTCACAATTGCAACTTTGTCGTCGACGATTCCCATGGTTCCCCGTTCACTGCCCCGAGCCACGCGCTCGTATGGTTGAATGTGCGAGCCGCTACCTGACGTGGGTGTCAGGTTGGCCGGGTCACCGTAGCAAAAGGGGAGATCCCAAAATGGGCGACATCAACTTCGACGACTACATCGGCAAGCCGACCGCACACTCGGTGGTCACTGTGGAGCGTGCTCCGGTGACTGCGTTCGCCGCATCGGTGCTCGATGGCAAGCCTCTCTACCAGGACGCGGAGGTTGCTCGTTCGGAGGGATTCGACGACATCCCCGCTCCGCCCACGTTCACATTCGCTGCGGCCAGTTGGTGCACCCATCCGGAGGACCAGCCTCCGGACCCGACCGGTGGGGTCGATCCCATGGCAGAGGTGATGGGCACGCTGATGGCCGGCGGCGGCTTGATCCTGCACGGCGAACAGGCATTCGAGTACCACCGACCCGTCGTCGTGGGCGAGAAGCTCGAGAACAAGGGTGTGGTGAAAGACCTCTACGAGAAGCCGACGGGCGACCGCACGATGACCTTCCTCGTGGTGGAAAACACCTTCACCGACGAATCGGGTGAACCGGTGGTCACGGCGACGATGAACCTTATTCATCGTTCCTGAGCCGGCTTGGCAGCACTCGGGAAGACTGTTTCAGTGTGAAGAATGAGTCTCGCTTGGTGTCTCGGCTTGAGTGAGGCCCAGTTAGGGCCCACACTGGACAATGATGCGGGCGAGCTGGCGGAGTTGGAGTTGTTTTCGTGCTCGCCGCGCCGCGCTCGTATTGCCTGTCGTCACCCTCTTCGTTTCGGCTGCTGCAACAAGTTGCGGTGCGAGCGGCGCGGAGGTCTCCGGAGGCCAGATCGACGTCGCGGGAGATGGCGGCCTGCCGGCGGCATCGGTGACTGCCGAGACCACGATTGCTCCGTCGACCACCGAAACGACCCTGCCCGAGCCAGTTGTCCTTGACGGTGGCTTCGATGGCGATTCGTTCACCCGGTCAGTGGTCGGACCCTCCGGTTCGCTGATCACCTCCACGTTTCCCACTCTGCCCCGGGAACTCCCGGCCCAATCACTCGAGGACGGCACCGGCAGGGTGCTCACGATCTACACACTCACCACTGACCTGGAGCTGGGTGTGTAC
>JBPCTP010000483.1:0-4025 GCA_051011615.1 Microthrixaceae bacterium
TGGCGACGGGACCAATTTCACACCGGAAATCTCACGGATTGCCACCATGCCGGGCTCAGCAGCGACTATCCGGCGTCGGAAATCAGGTCAACCGGGCACCGCGACGACCCTCTGCAACACTGGTGGATCGTGGACCCGGCACCCCCTGACCGATGCCGTCATCCACGGCGAGGACATTCGCGTGCCACTCGGACTGCAACGTGAGGTGCCCGCTGATCACCTGCGGGCCGTGCTCACGTTCGGTGCCAGCTGGCGCGCCTCTCCGGTGTTCGTCCCCTACCGCCGGCTCAGCGGGATCCGCTTCGTGGCATCGGACATCGGCTGGGCGCACGGACGTGGCAAGACCGCACAGGGCGATGCGCAGCAGCTGGCGTTGGCCATGTTCGGTCGCTCCACAGCTGCCACAGGTCTCACCGGGGAGGGTGTGGAAGTGCTGGCCGCCGGATACGCCCAGCGGTGATCAGGCGCTTCGCCGGCCCTTTATCAAGTCGCGACGCTGGTCGAGGAAGTCCACCAGCACGTAGTCGCCGAGGGTCTCCGGCGAAGTGAAGAAGGCCCGGCCCTGGTTCATCTTGGTGAGGTTCTCCACGAAGCGTTGGAGGCCGGGATCGGGATCCAGCATGAATGTGTTGATTCGGATGTCCTCGCGGGTGCATCGAGACACCTCGAGCAACGTGGCGTCCACGGTCTCGCGCACCGGCGGGTAGTGGAATTCGGGTTCACCGAACCGGTTGATGTGGGCAGTCGGCTCGCCGTCGGTGATCATGATGATCTGTTTGGTGCCGGTCTCGCGGGCGAGCAACTGGCGGGCCAGCTGGAAGCCGTGCTGCATGTTGGTGCCGTAGACGAAGTCCCAGCTCACCTCGGGCAGCTGCTCGGGTGTGAGGATCCGACCGACTTCGGAGAACCCGACCAGGCCCAGGTAGTCGCGCGGGTACTGCATCGAGATGAGGCTGTGCAGTGCCATGGCGACCTTCTTGGCGGGCAGGAAGTTGTCGCGCATGGGCATCGACAGCGACAGGTCGAGCATCAGCACCGTGGATACCCTCACGGTCTGCTCGGTCTGTTCGATCTCGAAGTCCGCCGGGGTGAGTCGCACCGGTGATCCCTCGCCCCGGGTCACTGCGTTGCGGATCGTGGCGTTGATGTCGAGGTTGAACGGATCGCCGTACTCATAGGGCTTCGACTGGTAGGCGCGCTCGTGGCCGACACCGAGGTTCTCTCGTTCGTGGCCACCCAGACGATCCTTCTCGAGGGTGCCGAACAACTCGGTGAGCGCGTTGGCCCCGAGACGACGCAGGCCGGCGGGTGTCAGCTCGAGACGGCCCTCCTTCTGTTCGATCAGCCCCGCCTCCGTGAGCATCTTGGTGATCTCGGCCATGCGTTCCAACGACGACGCCGACTCCTCGCCCATCAGTTCGCGGACGCGATCGAAGTCGACCTCTCCGAGCGCCCCCGGCTGGGGCGAACCCTTGAGCATCTGTGCGAGCTGGTCGAGGTCGCCCAGCTCCGACATCGCCTCCATGGCCTGGGCCATGTCCAGTGGATCGGCGCCCTCGAACTGGTAGGAGTTGTCCCAGCCGGCATCAGGAAACGCCTGTTGGAGGTTGCGTGAGAGCTGTTCGGACTGCCAGCGAAGGTCCATGTCCTCGAGCAGCTGCTCGCTGAGGGACTGGAGCTGTGCCCTCTGTTCGGGCGTCATCGAGTTCATCATCGCCTGAGCTGCCGCCATGCGCTGGGCCATGATCTCCAGCAGCTCGTCGAGTGTCTGGGGATTCTCGGGGAAGAAGTCGCCGAACTCGTTCATGAAACCCTCGAAGTCGGGTTCCTCGCCACGCTCACGCTGCTCGAGCATCTCGTTGAGCGCCGCCATCATGTCCTTCATACGGGCCATGTCCTCGGGTGACATGTCCTGCACTGCGCCGGACAGCTGGTCGACGTACTGCTGCATCAGCTGCTCGCGCAGCTTCTCGGTCAGCTCAGCGAAGCGTTGCTCGGCCTCTCTGGACATGAAGTCGTGGTTCTCGAGGCCCTTGACCTGTCCGGCGAGGTCCTGCGGCAACATGTCGAGTTCGAGGTGTCGCTCGTCGGAGGACTGCTGGGCCAACTCCGAGCGGCGCTCATCACCGGAGGCCAGGTCGTCGCGAAGCTGTTGGTCGATCGCGGATCGCTCCATCTCCACCACTTCGCGCAACTCATCGGCGATCTCGTCGTAGACCCCACCGAGGTCGAAGCGGTCAAGTGTGTCCTGGCGCTTGTCCTTGAGCTGTTCGAGCATCTCGCGCAAGCCCTGGATGCGTTCGCCGTTTCGGTCCTCGAAGCCTTCCTGGAGCATCCGACGCAGCGCTGCGTTGACATCACCGTGGTAGAGCAGGTCGTCTGTCAGCTCCTCCATGACATCGAGCGCATCGAGCTCGAAGCCGCGCTGGGTGCCATCCCAGGGTGAGTAACGGAACCGGGGCCTCGCCATTGGCGCAGGTTACCGGCAGCCGCCGATCCACGTCGGTCGCTGCCCGGGTCGACGCCGGCAGCGCTGCCCAGACGCACCGCTTGCATGTGTGTCGCGAAATCGACCACTACAGGGCCAATCCGCAACACAGAACAAGGGATCAGCGGTGTTTCGTCGCTTCGCGACGCGACAGGCCGGACATCTCCGGATGCGAGTCCACGAATGCCCACACTTCCTCGGGGTAGCTGCGAGCCAGGTCGCGCAACGCCCAGCCGATCGCCTTGCGGACGAAGAAGTCGGTGTGGTCCATCTGTGCCTCGCAGTAGCGGAACACGACGTCAGGGCGCGCACGATCCTTCCAGCTCAGCTGGTGCAGGATGGCGGCCCGCGCCACCCACATGTCGTCGTCGACCACCCAGTCATCAAGGACCGGCGCCAACTCGGGATGGGTCGTGACAACCGAGCCAACCACCTTCGCCAAGGAGTCCACCGTGTCCCACCAGGACTTGGTGGCAACGAGGACCTCCAGCCGCTCCAACGAGTCGATACCCAACTTCGGGCCAACCTTGCGGAGAAGGTCACAGCCCACGTACTGGAACTCGCGCTCCGGCTCGGCCCACAGCGCATCGGCTCCATCCAGGCAGGCCTCGGGGCCCTCAGCTCTCAGCTCGACGACGAAGTCCTTCTGGGCTTCCCGCCGAACACCGCTCGTACACCCCAGGTAAAGGAACTGATCCTTCATGTAGCGCTGCATCTGCGGCACGGCTTGCGGATCAGCCACGACCTCCAGCGCGTCGCGCAGGTCGGTAATGCCGGGCTCAGCGGGGCTTGTACTGGGCACGCCCGCCCACTGCGTCCTTGTTGAGGCGCTTTGAAAGGTGTAGGCCCTCGAAGACCAACTCGATAGCGGACGCAGTCTCACCGGGTGTTGGCTCTGCACCCACGAGTTCGGACACGGGGCCGCGAAGCGCCGGCACGGATTCGAGCAGGGCCATGTAGTCCTCGGAGGCGATGTCCTCGCCGGTCTCCACCGGATCCAGCTCCTCGAGTTGCTCCACCACTGCGGTGAGCTGCTGGGGTGTAACCCTCTCGCGGAACACCTCCAGGATCGCCGAGCGAATCAGGTGATCGAGGATCTGGCCGTCACGACCGTCTTCGAGTGTCTCGATCTCCACCTTTCCGGCTGTGGACGCCGGCAGTGCTTCGAGGTCACAAATACGTGGCACCACCTCGCTCTCACCGGCGGACAGCGCACGGCGGGCTGCGTTGGCGACCATCACCTCGTGATTCGACACCGACAGCCGCACCGACACGCCGGAGCGTTGGGAGATGTGTGCGCTCTCGCGTGCAAGCTGGGACAACGTCGCCACGATCTCAACCATGTGCTTCGGCACCCGCACATCGACGCCATCGGCTTCGAAGGGTGAGACCTCCTGTTCGATGATGACGACCTCGGTCTCGACATCGAGTGGGTAGTGCGTTCGCACCTGGCTGCCGAAGCGGTCCTTGAGCGGGGTGATGAGCCGACCGCGGTTGGTGTAGTCCTCCGGGTTGGCCGACGACACGAGTAACACAT
>JBPCTP010000484.1:0-3798 GCA_051011615.1 Microthrixaceae bacterium
GCCTTGCGCTGACCCAGGGAAACTCCGAATACGCGACGTTCCCCGACACCGAGTCACTGCTGCGAGCAATGACGGTTCCGATCGGCGTGTCTGTCCTGTTCGTTATCGCGGTGGTGTCAGTGCTGCGCTGGTGGCCCCGCATCGTCCACGACGACCATCCAGTGCGCTCCTGGGTCTGGGTGGTTCCAGCCCTGATGATCGCTGGAGCAGCGCTCGGAACGGACTACGAGAACCTGGGCAACATTCCTTCGAGCCTTCTGGTCGCGCTAGCTGGCTCGTCACTGCTCGTCGGCATCGGTGAAGAACTCATGTTTCGCGGCGTAACCGTCCAGACCTTGCGCGGCCACGGGATGAGTGAGACCCGCGTCGGCCTGTGGTCGTCCTTGATCTTTGGCGGCGTCCACATCACGAACATCATCACCGAAGGACCTCAAGCGTTCGTCCAGGTGATTCTGGTCGCGGCCTCCGGCTACTTCCTGTACCTCACGTACCGCGTGTCGGGAACCATCGTCGTTCCGATCCTCGTACACGCCAGTTGGGACTTCGCCCTCTTCTCGCACAACGCGGGGAACCCCGACCCGCAGGTCTACTCCCGGCAGTTCCTGCCGACGCTCTCCTTGATCGTCATCGTGATCGTGCTCGTCGTCCGACGCCACAAGATCGAACCCGAACAGATCGCCGCCAGCGGAACCAGCCCAGACGTGTAGCCGCTACCCAAAGTCAGGCCAACAACAAGAAGTCTGGCGGCGCTTGCTTGGAGCCCGAGAGGAGAATCGAACTCCTGACCTGCTCATTACGAGGTATCCCGCGCTGAGCGCTGTGGCGACCCCGCTACATGCCACGAAGTTTCGGGAGGCGCGACGAGCGCTGTGCGCCTAGTTATCCGCTGTCACCAGCTCGGCTCGCCGTAGGAGTCCGAACCCTCAGTAGAGGCGGTTCTCCTCGTCGTCGACGATGAACATCTGCATCTCGTCAACAGTGAGCGGAAGGTCACCGTGGTTGACCATGGCCTCTGCGAGGAGCTTCTCATCACTTGGCGACGCCTCGCTCGCATCCCACAGCTTCGAGCGGATGATGCACTTGGCACAGTGGAAATACGCCGTAGTCACAGATACGACGGTCACCAGCTCCGGCACCTTGCCATTCAGCTCGAAACGCTCGCGTATCCCCTGGTCCCGGGCGATGGTGGCTGTCCCCCGCACCCGGAAGGTGTTCTTGGTTCCCGGAATCATGAAGATCAGACCGACGTGTGGGTCGGCGACGATGTTGGTGAGCGTGTCCGCTCGGTGGTTGCCCGGTCGTTCGGGGATGCCGAGTGTCGTGTCGTCGAACACCTGAACGAATCCGGGCGGGTCTCCCTTCGGGGAGATGTCCACTGTTCCATTGCCATCGCAGGAGGCGATCAGCATGAACGGTGAGCGGCCGACGAAGTCCCGGCAGGTCTCATCTAGGACCGTGGTTTCTTTCGCTGTTACCAGCTCGTTCGGAGGCTCGATGACCTCACGGAGCTCCGCGAGCGTCAGGATCGGCTCCGATACCTCCACACCTTGGTCACTCATGCTTGGGTCCTTTCGCGTCGCAGACGAGAACCGGGCCGCTTCGGGTCGCATTGCTACAGGAGTTCCGCAATCATTGCGGCGGCGTTGGTGGCGCCGTCGGTCTCGACTGGTCGGTAGTTGGTGTTCCGGGCTGTCTCTTCGGCGATCAGCTGGGCGATGTGGTCGGGATTGGCGTCTGCGAATGCGAGGTGTCGACCTGCTTCGTACCGCTGAAGCCGGTGGCGGACGTGGAACTCCTGTTCGAAGTGATGCTGCAGCGGGATGTAGATGAAAGGCCTGCCGGACGCTGTCAGTTCCATGGAGGTCGTCAGCCCTCCCTGCACCACTGCGAGATCACAGGCCGCTAGGTGTTTGTAGAGGTCGTGCACGTAGGGCCGCACCTCCACCCCGGGATGGTCTGGTAGCGATGCTGGGTCGATACGCGGTCCTGCCACGACGATCATGCGGAGGCCGTTCACCCTGGCTGCGGCAAGCGGGTGGGCCTCGATCATCCGACGGATGAGGGTCTCGCCCACCCCCGACCCGCCAACGGTGACGATGCACACCTGCTCGTCCTCGTGGTAGCCGAGCTCCTCACGCAGCTCCTCGCGATCGGCCAGCGACGCCGGGTCGAACCCGGTGACGTACCCGGAGAAGTCGTAGTGCTGCTCGGTCCAGCGGCGGATGTCCGGAAGATTCCTGCCGAACGTCCCCGGCACGATGTCGTGGGGATTCCCCACGAAGATCGAGCGATCGCGCACGGTGGGGTACTGCTCGATGTGTCCGACCATCTCGGCGTTGTAGTCAGTGGTCAGGAACTTCTCGCTCGCCCCACCGTCGTCCATCGGCAGCCAACCCACGAAGTCGGTCAGCCAGACGAACGGCGCCTTTTTCATCTCAGGGTGTTCGTGGGTGAAGTGATCGACGTCCCAGGCCTCATCGCCAATGACCACGTCGTAGTTGCCTTCGGTTACCACGTCGTGGAAGACCATGTAGTTGTGGATGAGGATCTCGTCCATGCGGCGGTGCGAGTGGAAGCAGTGCAGGTCGTGCTCGGCGGACTCCGACTCAATGTGCGCCGTCTCCAGCGCCAGCGCCTGAGTTGCAGGGTGGATGCGCTCACCCTCGCGCTCCAGCATCGAGGTGACCGGCTGCTGGGTGAACCACTCGATATCAATGACGCCCGCGTGCTCACGGAGCGCCCGCGCGATCGCCAGGTCACGTCGGGCGTGCCCGAGTCCGATAGGCGAGGACACGAATAGGGCCCTCTTGCGGCCTCGCCGGCGTATCTGTGAACCCGGGACGGCCTCTCCGGGACCGAGCACCCGCTTGCAGAACTCGATCAGCAGCCGGTTGACCTCCGCCGGTTTGCGGGCGTGGGGAAGGTGGGTGCCATCGGGGACGATCGCCAACTCGCCGCAGGTTGCCCCTGCGAAGGCCTTGCCCTCTGACAGTGGCACGACCTGATCACCCTTGCCGTGAATGACCAACACAGGGCACTCGATCCGCTCGGCCATTTCACGCTGAGCCCTTCGGTTGGCAGGGGTCGCCAGGTCTGCGACCCAGCTGTCGGCCACCGGCTGGCCGGCGGTCTCCCGTGCCCACATGGCGGCGTCCTCGATGTGCTTGGTCGAGTGGTCGACGTTGAAGAGCTGCTGTGTGAACCAATCCACGTACTCGTCGTAGTTGGCGGCCAGATTCGGGGCATTGAGCCGCATCTTCCACGCCGAGGTGAGCGGTCGGTCGAACACCGTCCGAGCGAGACGAACCATTCCCTCGAACATGCGTGACCCGAGAAAGAACGGACCGATGGTCACGAAGCCATCGACCCGATCGGGATACTCCACCGCGACCAGCATGGCCCGCTGGACCCCACTGGAATTGCTGATCAGCACCGCAGACCTCGTGTCGGTAGCATCCATAACGTCGAGGACGTCCCGGGCATACTCATGGTCCGTGTACTGCTCCCGGCTGGCCGGCCTGTCCGACCGTCCGTTGCCACGGGGGTCGATGGCGATCACCCGGTAGCGGCGCGACAGCGGACCGATCTGTGCCTTCCAACTCCGCGAGTGCGTGAATGCCCACGTCGGCACCAGCACGACCGTCTTCTCACCGGCGCCATAGACCTCGTAGAAGACCCGGACCCCGTCTCGCTCGATGTGCCCGGTGCCATCTGGATAGACAGCACGCGACTGCTCGCCCTGAGCAGTTGCGGTGTCTGTCGGAGTCGTCGTCATGGCTAGCTTCCCTTCTCGCCCTG
>JBPCTP010000485.1:0-3442 GCA_051011615.1 Microthrixaceae bacterium
TCAATATGTATGAGACAATCTTTTCATGACCGCCACGCGAGCCGATCAGGCAACTCCGGCCGAAGACGCTGCCTGCTGCCCGCCTCTGGCCGGGGACTTCCTCGGTGAGTCAGAGGCAGAGGACCTCGCCGTACTGATGAAGGCCCTGGCCGACCCGGTGCGGTTGCGGCTGCTGTCGCTGATCGTGAACTCACCCTCCGGTGAGGTCTGCGCGTGTGACCTGTCCACTCCCCTGGATCGCTCACAGCCAACTGTGAGCCACCACCTGGGTGTGCTGACCAAGGCCGGCCTACTGGTGCGTGAGCAGCGCGGCAAGTGGGCCTGGTTCACCGTCGACGGCGACCGGCTCGCCCAGGTCGCCGACGCGGTTCGACTCCCCCAACCCACCTAGCCTGTTCTGCGCAGCAACCGCGCACAGGCGGTCGATTTCGCAGCACAGAACGGTGGGTCAGCGGGGGTAGCAGGCAACTTCGGTGGCCTTGGTGGTTGCCCACACCGGTGAACCCGCGTGCAGACCGAGTTCGGCCACTGAGTCGGGCGTCACCTCGGCGACCAATGAGAGGGCGCCGCCGAGAGTGACGCGGAGCCGTTCGCCGAAGGGTTCCACCGCTTCGACCTCGAGTGCCCAGTGGTTCCGCTGTGAGCCGGCCGGGGGTTCCGCATCGGGCGAGCGGGGTGCCAGCGAGATGGCAGACGGCGCAACGGTCACGAACACGTCCCCGTCCGTCGAATCCGCCAGGAACACAGTCGTCTCGCCGACATCCGCCTCGTGGCCGCTTGCGGTCCCGCTGAGAAGATTGGTGCCCACCAGGTCGGCGACATACGAAGTCGTCGGCCGTGCGGTGACATCGCGCAGCGGGCCGGACTGAGTCACGCGGCCGTCTTCGAGCACAACCAGTTCCTCGGCGACAGACCAGGCGTCGAGTGGATCGTGCGTGACGAGGACCGTCGCCCCGGCGAAGTCCTCGAGCCAGCGCCGCAACTGCGCTCGGACTCGGGGGCGTGCAGAGGCATCGAGCGCTGCCATCGGTTCATCGAGCAGGAGCACATCGGGCTCGGTCGCCAGCGCCCGGGCGAGTGCAACTCTCTGTGACTGACCACCCGAAAGCGACGGAGGCCTCTCGTGGGCCAGTTCACGCAGCCCAACCCGCTCCAGATGCTCCGTTGCGCGCCGCTCGGATTCGTCACGGTCGACCTTCCGGCAGCGGAGCCCGAACGCAACATTGTCGAGCACGGTCATGTGATCGAACAACAGGTGGTCCTGCGGCACGAGCGCAACCCGGCGGGCCTCCGGGGCAACGAAGCGGCCCACCGCAGGGTCATCAACACGAACTCCTCCGATCGACAGGTGACCCGATGTGAGTGGCCGCAGACCGGCGACGGCGCGCAACAGCGTCGTCTTGCCGGCACCGTTGGGGCCGAGCAAGGAAGTCGTCGTGCCTCCCGACACCGACAGCTCCGCGTTCAGGGTGAGCGAGCCCAGCTCCACGCCCAGCAGGCCACCGACCACAGCTCCGCCGGGCACGGTTGATTCAATCATGGTCGCAGCAACCATCGGTCGCGGAGGCCCACGAGCACTACGAGTGATACGACGAGCAGCACGATGCTCAGCGCAACCGCCCCGCCCGGGTCGCCGTCGAGACCGAGGTAGACCGCGAGCGGCAGCGTGCGGGTGCGGCCTGCGATGTTTCCGGCGAACGTGATCGTTGCTCCGAACTCGCCCAACGCTCGTGCCCAGGCGAGCACCGCCCCCGCCGCGATCGCCGGGCGGGCGGTTGGCAAGGTCACTCTCCACAGCACCGTCCACGCCGAGGCGCCGAGCGTCGCAGCCAACTCCTCGTGGCGGCGCCCCGTGCTGCGCAGCGCGGCCTCGACGGTGAGCACGAAGAACGGCATCGCAACGAACGCCTCAGCCAGCACCACACCCAACGTCGAGAAGGTGAACTGGACCCCGGAGACGTCGTAGAGCCAGCCACCCACGACTGAGTCCCGGCCGAGGGCGGAGAGCAGGGCAACGCCGCCGACAACCGGGGGCATGACCATCGGCAGCACGACCAGCGCCCGGGCGACCTTGCGGCCGGGGAACTCGACCCGGGCGAGGGTCCATGCGAGTGGCAGGCCCAGAAACACCACGAGCGCGACTGCAGCCAGCGACGCTCCGACTGACAGGCGCAGGGCCTGCATCGACTCGGTGCTGGTGATGTCGGAGACGAAGGTCGACCAGTCGGCCCGCCCCAGCAGTCCGAGCACCGGACCGACGAGGAACAGCATCGCCAGCGACGCCGGGAGCACGGCCCACAACGGCACTGATCGCGTCTCTGCGCGGGGCCTGCCGATGTCCGCCCCTGACTTCACCGGAACCCCTCGCCCTCGAGCATGGCTGCGGCCTCCGCCGAGCCCAGCAGCTCCACGAAGGTTGCCGCCAACGCCGGATCGCCAGGGCCGTCCTGCAGCGCCACTGCGAGGTAGTCGGTCGAGACTGCGCTCGCACGGTCGAGTTCGATCGTCTCGACAGCACCTGAGGCCTGCTGGGCATCGGTGCGGTAGACGATGGCTGCCGCAGCATCACCTCGTGTCACGGCACCAAGGGTTGCCCTGGCGTTGGGTGCCCTCGTGATGCCCGACTCGTCGATCATCACCGGATCCGCAGCCCCTCCGGCCAACACCTCCTCGGCCAGGAGGCCGCACGGAGCTGTTCTGGCGCAGAGGGCCACCACCTCGCCGTCAGACACCACCCGCTCCAGGTCAGCGGGTTCGGTGACTCCGTGCTCGTTGCCGGGACGCGTCACGATTACGAGATCGTTCGCAGCGAACGTGACCGGCTCGCCCTCGGTGCGCTCCGACCCGACTACCTGCGCCATGTTCTCTGCGTCAGCCGACGCGTAGACGTCAACCGGCGCACCCGATTCGACCTGGTTGGCGAGAGTCGCCGAGGAGTCGAAGTTCAACAGCACAGCCACACCCGGGTTTGCCTGCTCGAAGTCGGATGCGATCTCCTCGAAGGCATCGGTGAGCGAGGACGCCGCCGACACCACCAGCTCCTGGGATCTGTCGCCACCACAACCACCGGCTGCGAGACCCAGGATGGCCAGGCTGCCCGCAGCTGCGAGGAGCACGCAACGGCGGTACTCCCGGTCGGTCACCGGGACCCGGCCGGTGGCACCTCGATCACGACGTTGGTGGACTTCACCGCGGCAACGGCGAGGTCACCAGGTGCAAGCCCGAGGTCTTCGACCGCCTCGGCGGTCATCAACGACACGATCCGGTGCGGTCCTGCGCGCAGTTCCACGAGGGCCGTGATCCTGTCGACCTCCACCCGGGTGACGATTCCGGTGAACCGGTTGCGAGCCGACTGGGCGATGGTGGCGGCCGGTTCCCATGCGACGTCGGTGTCGGACAGGTACTCGGCGAGGACGGGCCCCGGGATCGATCGGTGGCCGCC
>JBPCTP010000486.1:0-16435 GCA_051011615.1 Microthrixaceae bacterium
GCGCTGGTGACCGGAGCGGGACAGAACGTGGGAGCCGGCATCGCACAGGGACTTGCCGCGCAGGGCGCACGGGTCGTGGTGAACGATCTGCGCCTCGAGCGAGCCGAGTCGGTGGTGGCCGAGATCAACTCAACCGGTGGGGCTGAGGCGATCGCATGCGTTTTCGACGTCACCGACCACCCAGCAGTCAAAGCGGCGACCGAACAGCTACCGCCTGTCGACATCCTCGTGAACAACGCTGGAGTGGTCGACAGCATGGGTATCACCCAGTTCCGCGACACCACTCCTGCTGACTGGGACGCCATGATCCGCCTCAACACCAATGGAGTCATGAACTGCTGCCACGCGGTACTCGATCCCATGTGTGAACGCGGCTGGGGCCGGATCATCACCATCTCTTCTGCGGCCGGTACCACGGGGATCAGGTTGGGTGTGAGTCCCTATGCGGCCGGCAAGGGAGGCGGCATTGCGTTCACCCGGACTCTTGCCACCGAGGTCGCCCGCGACGGCGTGACTGCCAACACCCTCGCGTTGGGCATCATCACGACCGGCGACGACGAGATGGATGCGCAGCTGGCACGGGGCGTTCCGCTCGGGCGCATCGGAACTCCGGGCGACGTCGCACCCGCTGTGATCTGGCTCGCATCGGACGAGGCCGCGTGGGTGACGGGCCAGACCATCCATGTCGACGGTGGAGCCGTCACCGCCTGATGGGGCCGATCCGCCGTGTGACATCGAGGCTGGCAGCAGTCGCCGTTGCCACCCTGGTGGTGGTCACAACGACCTCATTCGGCCAGGGCGAGGACGACCCCGCCGCGTGTGGGCCCGACGGCCTCACCCTCAGCGGATCCGTCGCCCCCGGCGATGCGGGCACCTACGAGCTGGTCCCCTTCGAGGTACCCGAGGGCACGACCCGGGTCGAGGTCGGATACAGCTGGACACCGGAGGAGGCCGGGGTGCTGGACCTGGGCCTCTGGGATGCGGGCGGCACGGCCGGACCGGACGCATTCCGGTTCTGGTCCGGAAGCAGACAGGGCCGCCTGGACCGCGACATGGATCCGGTGGTGGTGGCACCTGACCGCAACGAGCGAACGGTTGTGGTCGACGACATCGACCCGGGAACCTGGCACGTCGAACTCGGAATCGCCGCGGCGGGCGCCCCCATCGACTGGACCGTCGAGATCGACTGCCCGACCGACGAGGTCGGAGATCTACTCGCCGCTGATCGCGTGGATGCTGGCTTCGTGGCGGACGACGCGCCCGGCTGGTACTCGGGTGACTTCCACCTCCACGCCTACCACTCCAGCCCGGACGGACCCGATGAAGCGGAGATGGTGGCCCTCGCGCTGCAGGCGGGGCTCGACATCGTGCCGGTTACCGAATACGTGACCCCTGCACACTGGGACCGTCTCGGACAGGCACAGCGGGACAACCCAGATGTGCTGTTGTGGCCGGGGCGAGAGGTGATCACCTACGACGGCCACATGGTGGTGCTCGGTGAAACCCCCGATTCGGTCGAGTACCGCCTCGGCTACGAGGGCACGACCCTGGGAGACATCCAGCGCAGCGCACAGGAGCAGGGCGCCCTGGTGTCGCTCGCCCATCCGACCCTGTTCCCACCCGAGACGTTCGGCGACACGTGCCGCGGCTGTTTCCTCGAGGCGATCGACCAGGTCGACTGGGAGGCAACCGACCTGATCGAGGTGGTCACCGAAGGTGTGCTCGCCGAGATCGGCGGCAGTGAGGTGCCCAACCCCTTCGTGGACACCGCAGTCGAGCTCTGGGAGGAGCAGCTGCGTGCCGGCAACCGGCTCACGGCTGTTTCGGGGTCAGACGACAAGGAGGGCGACCTTTACGGCAACACCAAAACGATGGTGTGGGCCGAGGAGTTGAGCCGAACCGCCGTCGATCAGTCCCTGCGTGCCGGCCACGCGTACGTGCGCGGCCTGGGAGACCGAAGCCCCACGATCGAGGTGACTGCCAGTGCGGACCGCGCCGGCACCGCAGACACTGGCAGCTCGGGGTCTGACAGCGCCGAGTCTGACAGCGCTGCAACGATGGGCGAAACGCTCGCAGCAGAAGCGGCGCAGCTGACTGTCACCGTCGAGGGCGGGGACGGGCAGATGCTCGCCCTAAGGCAAGACGGCGCCGAGGTGGAACGGGTGCCCATCGATGGCAACGACTTCACGCAGAGCTTCGCGA
The DNA here is from genome assembly GCA_051011615.1 of Microthrixaceae bacterium. Taxonomy (GTDB): domain Bacteria; phylum Actinomycetota; class Acidimicrobiia; order Acidimicrobiales; family Microtrichaceae; genus JBPCTP01. The sequence continues at coordinate 2,203 of JBPCTP010000486.1, forward strand.
TCCAACGGGATCCGGCGAGCGGACCCCTGGGGACGTTCTTCGGGATCGAGGTGCTCGATGACACGACCTTCCCCGGTGCCGAACTGCGCACGGTGATTGCCAACCCCGTGTTCCTCAGCGACACCCCCGCCGAACCGGTCCTGTCTCGGCAGCCCGCCGGCTACTTCGGCGAGCAAGCCGGTCGACAAGGCGTCGACCAAGGCATCCAAGACGGCGACCCGACCACTGACGATGACGAGACTGACGACGGATCACGCACGAACGGGGGCACCTTTGCGGTGATGATCCTGGTGCTGGTCGTCATCGGCCTGGGAATCGGAAGCTTCGTTGTCGGACGCCGCTGGTTCCCAACGGACCCACCGGACGACACCACCCCAAAGGTCTGAACTGGGGTCCTGGCCAGAGAATTCGGTATGCGAGCCGCGGGCGGAGAAGGTCAGTCCTTGGGGGTGATGACGACACCACAGTCGGGCGGGACCTCGCGGCCGAGCATGGACTTGATCCGGTCGCGCAGGCCGATCATCGAGTACTGCCAGCCGTACTTGGCGGCAACCTTGTCCTTCACGGCGTCGTAGTCGGATCCGCTCACGATCTCGGCGGTTGCCTCGATCGGCTTGGAGCCGGCCTTGGGTCAGCCGCGCATGTCAGAGGCCTGCACCAGGACCGATGGCGTGTTGCGCATTCGCTTCGACTTCCAGCTGTCCGCTTGCGTGGTGAAGCCGATCTTCCCGCCGCCGAGGGTCGCGATCCACACGGGAGTGGGTTTGGGGCGCCCGTCCTTGGTGAAGGTAGTGAGGCTGACGTACTTCTCGTCACCGATGCTCATTGCAGCGAACGTACCCGTTCGCCACGTGTGAGTGTGCCGCGGCCCCGTCGTCCGCAGCCTCGTTGACAGCCTCGGCCACCTGCGACGCGGACTCCGAAGGCACTGTGGCCGGACGAAGGTCCACGAGCGGAAACAACATGTCGAGCACGGTGTGCATGTAGGGCTCGAACAGGTCGGCCCACAGCCTGTGACCGACCACGCTCGGATGGAACATGTCCGGCGTCCACCATTCCGGTCCGGCTTCGGCGAAGTAGGGATTCGACAGCTCCGACACCGGAACCCGGACAACTCCCTCGAGCGGTTCGCACACCTGGCTGTGGATGGCGTCCACGAACCCGCTGCGCCAGGCTGCCATGGAGCGCAGCGCCCACGGCAGTCGAGGAATCACGGACAGGTCTCCCACGCCGAGGGTCACCACCGGTGCCGCCGGCGCCAGCACCGCCAGCAGAGCCTCGAGGTCGCGACGCACCTGCCAGCCCGGGGTTGCGTGGAACACGTCGTTGGCTCCCACAGCAACGACGGTCACGTCGGTGGGTTCGGTCACCGCCTGTGGAGCCTGGTTGAGCAGCACGTCGCGAACCCGCGAGCCGCCCTTGGCGAAGCTGCGCAGCTCGACGCGATGCGGCAGACGATCGACCATCTGGGCGATCCACGAGTGCGACGGAGCGCCGAGGCCCGGACCGGTGACGGTGCTGTCTCCGAGGACGGTCACCGTGAGCGTGTCTCCGTCGGGGCTTCCGTAGGTGCCGCTCGGGTCGTGGTCCTCGAAGTGCGGCAGGGGCGCGTTGGCGACCCGTCGTACCTGTGCCACCACCCCCGCGCCCGCAGCCAGCGCCAAGGCGGGCACACCGAGCGCGAGCCCCCTCTGCACGATTCAACAGAGTACCGGTGCTGACACGGGCGTCAACGGGAAAATCACCCAGCCCCGAGGGCCGACGCTTCGCTCCGGGCGCAGCGGGTCGGTTCTTGGCGACCTCTGGGTACCCCTCTGCCGGTCGGTCGCTGGCTGCGCCAAAACTACCTCTACGTGCTGCGGATCGGCTCCGCCGGAAGTCAGAGACGGTCGGTCACCCGCTCGGCGAAGCGCGAGTGGAACCTGGCGGAGTCGACGCCCAGCGCGACTCGTACGTTGGGTTCGCGCCCGGTGAGGAGTTGACGAAGCACCGGGTTGAGATGGGTGACGGTCATGCCCTGCGCGGGGCCGTCACCCGTCTCGACGAGGACCAACGCTTCCTCGTAGGTCAGCAGGTCGGGCTCGATCGCAGCCGCAACTGCCAGCGAGTCATAGAGGTGAAGGGCTCCCCCGCCGTGGTCGACTGCCTCACGAACCTCGATCCAGGCGGCTGAGGACTCAGCGGCGAACGTTGCCAGCTCGGTGCCGGACGCCAACAGTCGATCCACGCCGCTGCGGTCGAAGGCCGTCTGGTGACAGACGTCCAGGCCGACCATCGTGATGGCAGCACCCGAATCGAGGACGACCTCCGCCGCATCGGGGTCCATCCAGATGTTGAACTCCGCAGCAGGTGTGATGTTGCCTGCCACGCGGGCAGTGCCTCCCATGATCACGAGTCGATCCAGCGACTCCGCGAAGTCCGGGTGCAGCTCGATCGCTGCGGCGACGTTCGTCAGCGGACCAATGGCAACGAGGGTGAACTCCCCGGGTGACGCCAGTGCCTGCTCACAGAGGAACTCTGCGGCAGCGTTGCCGGTCTCGGCCGCTGGCGATGCTTGATTCCCCGGCGGCACCGGTGCTGCCTTCGATGAAATTGGTTCTTCCTGCGACGTTGCCGGTGTCAGTGGCGGTACGCGGCTCGCGAGCGAACTCCGCTGGGCCAGCCAAGCCGCCTGGAAGGCCCGTCGTGTCGGATCGCGTGGCCCCGATGCGCCGGCCACGACTGCGATGTCCTCGCGCCCCGCGAGTCGCAGCGCATGCAGGGCGTTCGGGTGGCCGTGGGCAACCGGCACGTTTCCGTGCACGACGGTGACACCCTCGAGACACACCCCGGGCGCACCCAGCGCGTACAGGATCGCCATGGCATCCTCGGGGTCCGCTCCGATGCTGCCCATGCCCGGGTCTGTGTCGATGAGGATCCGCACCCACACAGCGTGTCAGACCGACCGCATGTCAGCCCGTGCGCATGTCAGCCAGTGCGCGTGTCAGACACAACGGCCTGCGCGGGGCCGTTGCCCGCCACCCGATGGCGGGTCACACCCCATCGCTGGCAGACTCTTGCGATGGCTGGGAACGAATCTGCAATCGCCCGACGAGTCGCGCTCGCAACTGCGGCAGTGGTTTCAACGGCGGTGCTGGCCGCGGCTTGCAGTCCACCTGCTGCGAATCCCAATGGATCGGTGCCACAGAACCCGCCCTTCGGGGTGAACGGCATGGTCGAGGACCCCGACCCCGCCACCCCCGGCGTATGGATCGCGGATCTGTTCGGCGAACAGATGCTTCGTTTCGATCCGGACACGGGCGTGATCGCCGAGCGCTACGGCATGGCAGAGGACCTGTGTGGCACCGACGACATCGCCGTGATGCCCGACGGCGCGCTCGTCGCCACCTGCCCGACCACCGGAAAGGTGATCCGGGTACCCCGCGGCGGAAGCGCCGAGGTGCTCGACCGGGTCGGACGGGGAGCGAATCCGATCGTCGCCCATCCAACCGGCGACTCAGTGCTCGTCGGGTTCGGTACCGAGGAGAACGACGAGCTTCTGCGGGTCTACACCGACGGCCGAGCAACCGAGGTTGTCGCAGACGATCTGCCGGTCCTCAACGGTTTCGGGTTCGGCCCCGATGGCCTGCTCTATGTTCCAACGGGCGGCGCCGGGGGCCTGCTCGGCACGGGTGCGCTCGGGACGATCGACATCACCACCGGGGCCTTCAGCGAGGTACCCCTGTCCTTTTCGGAGGCTGGCAAGACAGGGTTCGACTTTGCGTGCGGCACAGACGTGGCGCCCGACGGCACCGTGTACGTCGCCCAGTGCTCGAATGCTGCCGCCTACGCAGTCGATCCGACGACCGGCGTAGCCACACTCGTCGGGCGCGCTGCCACCGACTTCGTTGACAACATCGTGCGTCTCACCGACGGCCGACTGCTGCTCTCCAGCTTCTTCGGAGGCACAGTCACCGTGTTCACTCCCGGTCCGGGCGGCTGGGATCGAAGCCTGCTCACGATCGGCTACTGAGCTCGTAGGTTCCCCCTACGGCTCACCTGGAACTGGGAGCCTCGCCCCTGGAGCGCTTGCGATGGAACATGTCCGCATCGCTTCGAGTGATCACGGTCTCGAGCTGCTCCTCGTTGAATGCGCGTGCCACGCCGACACTCGCGGTGACCTGGAGCTTGCGACCATCGATCGCAACGGGCTCCTCCACCACCGCTGTGATTCGCCTGCGTGTGGATTCGACATCGGCCTCGGCGAGCCCGGGACAGCTGATCACGAACTCGTCGCCACCGAGTCGACCGACCCTGTCGTGCGAGCGCACGACCCGCTGGAGCCTCCGAGCCACGTTCGCGAGCACGGCGTCGCCTGCGAGGTGTCCGAAATCATCGTTGATCACCTTGAAGTCGTCGAGGTCCAGGAAGAACAGGGTCACCGGCATGGCCTCAGTGCTTCCCGTGCGCAGGGTGCGTTCGAACTCGCGCCGGTTGAGTGCTCCGGTGAGGTGGTCGGTGGTGGCGGCCACCTCGAGCATGCGGTCACGCAGATCACGCGTGAACGCTACGGAGCACAGCCTCGTGGTCCGTCGTGCCACCAACTCGTCCCACGGGGTAGGCCCTTCGGGCCGAATGGCTGGGATCACGAAGGCTGCGAAGACTCCTTCTCCCTCTCCAGCACGTACCGGCATCACCCACAGGTTCCCTTCCACGAGGACGAACCAGTCCTCGCTGTCGAAGGCGCGCAGCCGTGCAAGCACACCAGCGGGGTCGAACGGAACTGCGCTCTCGTCGGAGCCGATCACGACTGCGCCCCCACGGGAATCGTGTACGACCCAAGCGACATCACTGTCGAACTGTGCACGAATCAGGCCCACCAAGGCCTGGAGCATCTGCTCCATCGGAGCTGCCGAACCCAACCCGTCGAGAACCTCGGCGAGGGCATGTCGTTCCGCGGAGGGACGGATAACGGCAAGGATGTTGCCGTCGCCGTCGAGCACCCGTCCGGTGACCACCATCGGGGTCCAGCCACCGTCGGAGCGCAGGATGCGACAGGGCAACTCCACCGGCGCTGACGGCCGCGGGGGCGCCCCATGACGCTCCGCCATCGCCGACATCTCACCGGCTATCGGAACGAAATTGACGACATCGTCGGGGTGGACGAAGTCAGCCGCATTGCGGCCGACCAGCTGGTCGTCGGGCCAACCCAACACTCGGCCCGCTGCTGGATTGCACCACTGGATGACCAAGGCGGAATCGAGCATCGCCAAGGCCAGCGCGAACTCATCGCCCAACGCCTCATACGCGCGCTCGGCCATGTACGGATCTGCTGGGCGGTCGGGCGGCACACTTCTCCGTCGGCCGGCACACGTCACAGGTTGAGAAAGTCAGCCAGATTCCCGCTGAAACGACTTCAGGCAATCAGGCCGTGCCGGATCAGGCACCGATTGGGGCAACCGCATCAACTGGCGGTGGGTACTTGGTCAGCGGACGGTCCCTGCGGAGGGGACGCAGGTTCGCCTCGGCGAGGTCACCCTCGCAGCGCTGCGGCGCCCGATGATCCAGGTCAGCAGAGAGCAGAACTTCCCCGGCCAACCGCTGGTAGCGGCGGGGATGCTGGATCGAGGGTGTAAAGGCGGGGAACCGGCGCCGGCGTCGGCCCTAGGGAGCCGCAGGGGTGGTGTCGGCAGTCGTCTGGACCGCCGTGGAAGGAGCCTCGGTTGGCGGCGGAGCTGTGGTCGGAGCTTCCGTGGTCGTGCTGGTGGCGTCTGATTCCGCCTGTCGCAGCAACGCCTCCAGCCCGTTGCGACGGTTGGCGTAGGCCTCCCAGGTAGCCGGATCCATGGTGCCCGTCTGCGGTACCCCGAGCTGGGCCTGCAGCGCCTTGACGGCGTCCTGGGTCTGCTGGTTGTACTGACCATCGATCGGCCCGTCGTAGACACCGAGGCCCTTGAGCAGGCCCTGCAGGGCAGAAACGTTCAGGGCTTCGTTGGTGGCCAGCCGCTCGTTGATCGCATTCTGGGTCGGCGGATCGGGCAGGCCGGTTTCCGGCAGGCCGACATCTGCCTGGAACGCCTTCACTGCCGCCACTGTGTCCGGACCGTAGATGCCATCCACCTTGTCGCTGTAGAAACCGAGGGTCTGCAGGTCGGTCTGCAGCGCAGCGGTGAACTGGCGAATCTGGTCGAGTGTTTCCTGGCTCTGGTCGGAACAACCGGCCTCGGAGAGCAGGACCGCCCAGGAGACCTGGAGCGCATACGCAGCGGACTGGAACTCGACCTCTGCCTCGCTGATGGGCGTATCTGCGTTGATGCCGGAGATCGTGGCGTCGAACTCCTCCTCGGCCTCGATGACGCGATCGAGGGTTCCCTCGTCAACCGGGATGTCCACGACTGTGGTCGACGTGGTGCCCGTCGCCTCTTCCTGGTCCTTCGCATTCTGTTCCTGGATGGCGTTGAACTCCTCGATCGACTCCTCGAGTGCAGCTGCGTTCTCCTCAACCAACGCACTGGCGTCGGTGAGACCCGAGGATCCCTCCTCAACCTGGCCCACGGTGAGGGTCGTCGGGCTCTCCTCGAACAAGCCGGTGTACTGCTCCAACTCGTCGACCAGGTCGATCGCTGACTCGCAGAACGCAGAGAAGGCACCCTCGACATCGGGCAGCGTGGTGTCGGTCGACTCGGTGGCGCTCGACTCGTCGTCGGAGTCACCCGAGTCGTCGTCACTCGAACAGGCCGAGGCCACAAGGGCGGCAGCGAACAGAATTGCCAGCAGGCGTTTCATGGATTCCCATCCGTATCGTCTGAGTTGTCGGAACGGTAGCTGGGTACGCCGATCTCCACGAGCGCGGCGGCCAACTCGTCACAGCGCTGTGATCCGATGATCCAACGTCGGCCACTTGTGCTGACCACCTCCACACCACGGTTGCCGCTCACGTTGTATGCACGCGATCCGCCCCGGCCCCAACGGACGCCCCACCCGCCGAACTCCTTTACGGGGTGGTATGTCACCGCACGTGCCGACGCCATGTCAGCCACGTCAAAGCGCTTCGATGCGAATCCGAGACCGAATCGCACCTCGAGGCCGTCCGCGTCGACTGTGGTTGCCATCTCGAGTGACAGCACCCAGGCCGGCACTCCGAGACCGACCAACACACCTACCAACAACGCCTGCCAGGGAGCACCCGAGGAGTCGTCGTCACGCGCGACGAGCACGGCGGTGCCCACACCGAGGCATGCGAGCAGGATCACGAGCACCACCAGGGCAGGTTGTCGGAAGCGCTGTCGTTCCTCGAACTCGACGGGCGATGGGATGACGGGTACATCGGCCATTTCCCATGCATACCAGCTAGCGTTCGAGAAGCGATCCGCAGGGGGACCAATGACCGAACGCATTCGCCCACACAACCGCCGCGGGACAGCGCTGCTCGCGGCCACCGCCGTCGTGTTCTCACTGGTCGCAGGTGCTTGCACTACCACGCCACCCGGGCAGACGCCCGAACAACAGGTCCAGGCGATCATCACCTTCGTCGAGGCCGTGCGCGGCCACCAGTTCGTGACCGAGCCAGTAGTGGAGTTCGTCGACCCGGCGACCTTCGAGGCCGATGTGCTGGCCAACCTCGCCGCCGAAGAACCCAGCATCGCCCCAGACGACAGTGCATTCAAGGCCCTCGACTGGATCGACGGTTCGCAAGACCTGATCACGCAGTACCGCAAGGCCTACGGAGGCGGCGTCGTCGGCTACTACGACCCGGTCTCCGACGTCCTCAAGGTGCGCGGCACCTCCCTCACGCCGTACCGGCGCGAGGTGATCGCACACGAGCTCACCCACGCCCTCGATGACCAGATCCACGACCTGTCGGGTTTGTCCTCCGAAGGACTCCTCGATTCGCAGTACCTCTCGAAGCTGGTGGCCATCGAGGGAAGCGCCGAGCGGGTCCGCACCGCCTACTACAACTCCATGAGTCCCCTGGAGCAGGCCCAGAGCATCCAGGAACAGCTCAACGCAGGCAGCGACCCCGACCTTCTCACGATCCCGATCACGTTGCTCACCCTCACCACGGCGCCCTACCTGCGCGGGTTGACCTTCCAGAACCAGGTGATCGCAGCCCTCGGCAATCCTGCCGGCCCGGATGAGACCCTCACCCGCTACCCGGCGAACACCGAGCAGGGTTTCGACACATCCAAGTACCTCGCCAACGAGACGGCCACCGCCGTGCCCGCCCCGCCGACCGACGGCGCTGCACCGGCAATTCGAACCGGTGAGTTCGGGCCGCTGCTGCTGAGCCTCGTGCTGCTCGAGGGGATCGTGCTCGACACCCTCGATCCCCTGACAGACGGCTGGGCCGGCGGCAGCTACACCACCTGGGACGACGCAGGCAGTCCATGTGTCCGGGTGGACACAGCATGGGATTCGAACTCCGAGGCTGTCGACGTGGCCAATGCGCTGGTCGCTTGGGGCACCCTGCATTCCGGAGCAGTGGTCGAGATGCCCAGCACCACCGACGTTCGCCTCACCCGCTGCGACTGACCCTGGAAGCCGGAAGGCTATAGTTGGTTGCATGCGCAACTTACTGAAGGTCATCGTGTCCTCACTGGCCCTTGTCACCTTCCTGACGGCTTCTGCCTGTGGCGATGACGACGGCGACTCATCAGCGGGCAGCGACTCGTCCACGACCGAGGCAACCGACACCGATGCAGACCAGTCGGACTCGGGATCTGACGGCACAGATGGTGCAGATGACACAGCAGATGCTGATGACACCGGCGATGCCGCGTTCCCGAACGAGGAGTTCTGCGCAGCCGTGGACGACTTCAAGTCGGCCCAGGACGGTGCACAGCGAAACCAAGCCCTCGGCGACATGGCCGAAGCCGCCGGCGCTGACCTCCCGCCTGCCCTCAGCCAGGCACTGGAGAACCTCGACACCGGCGACCTGCCCGCCGAGGCATACTCCGCTGCGGAAGACGCGCTGTCCTCGGTCTGCGACTGAGGCTGACCAGCTCCGAACCAACCGGGCCAAAAGAAGTCCAGCCGACTGAACCGACCGGGTTGACCGGACCCGATCGATCAGCATGGACCGCCTGGAGCCCGGGTGAACCCGCGGCAGGTCTGGATCAGCTCAGGCGGCGGCCTTCTCCAGGATGTGTACCCCACAGGCCGAACCGAGGCCGATCACGTGTGCCAGGCCCACCTTGGCATCCTCGATCTGGCGGTCGCCCGCCTCACCGCGCAGGTGGTGGCACACCTCCCAGATGTTGGCGATGCCAGTAGCGCCGATCGGGTGACCTTTTGACTCCAGTCCACCGGAGACGTTCACCGGCTTGGAACCGTCGCGGAATGGTGCGCCGGACTCGAAGAAGTCGACCGCTCCGCCCTGCTCGCAGAGCATCAGGTTGTCGTAGTGCACCAACTCGGCAGTTGCGAAGCAATCGTGCAGCTCGACCAGGTCGAGGTCAGCAGGCCCCACCCCTGCGGCCTCATAGGCCGTCTCCGCCGCGTTGCGGGTGAGGGTGTTCACATCGGGAAGGACCTGACACGCCTCCTGCCAGGGGTCGGTGGTCAGCACCGACGCCGCGACCTTGATGGCGCGACGCTGCTGCTGCAACGACAGCGTCTTGAGCTTGGCGTCGCTGACGACAACTGCAGCTGCGGCACCGTCGCAGTTGGCCGAACACATGGGGCGGGTGTTCGGATAGGCGATCATCACGTCGTCCATGATCTGCCCGAGGCTCATCGCCTTGTTGTAGGCAGCGAGTGGGTTCAGCGTGGAGTGCATGTGGTTCTTCTCGCTGATTCGCGCAAACAACTCGAAGTCGGTGCCGCCGTAACGGTGCCCGTATTCCATGCCGATCTGTGCGAACACGCCCGGCATGATCTCGGTGCCGACGCGACCGTCGAGGGGTGCAACAGCTCCGTAGCGTCCGTGCGGCTCCCAGTTGTCGGACTCCTCCTTGCGCGAGCCGCCCGCCAGCAGCCCCGCTCCCGCCAGCTTCTCGACGCCCACTGCGAGCCCCATGTCGCACTCGCCCGCGCGTACCGCCATGATCGCCGTGCGAAGTGCGGTCGCGCCCGTGGCACATGCGTTGGCGACGTTGTAGACCGGAATTCCGGTCTGGCCGATCTGCTTCTGGAGCTGCTGACCCACCCCGGTGGCGGCACCCATCAAGTTTCCGGCTGCCAGCACGCCCATCTCGGCCATGGTCACATCGCCGTCGGAGAGAGCTCCGAGCGCTGCCTCGGCCGCAAGGTCGACCACGTCGGATTCCGGTCGTTTGCCGAACTTGGTCATGTGGATCCCGAGGATCCAGATGTCATCGCTCATCAGGCTGCCTTTCCTGCATCGATCGGCTCGTATCCGTAGCCGATGGCCTGTGTTCCCTCGCCGTCCTCGCCGATCTCGAAAGTGGTGAGACGCACCTTCATGCCCAGTTCCACGTGATCGGCGTCAGGTTCGGTGTTGACCACGTTGCCGCGCACGCTGGTGCCGTCACAGTCGATGACACCGGCCACGAACGGCACCGGGACTCCCGGAGCCGCGAATGCCACGATCGTGAACGCCTTGAGCTCGCCCTCATTCGCAACCTCGACCTGGGAGAATTGGTCGTCGCCGAAGGCTCCACAGCTCGCACACGCGTTGCGACGATCGAAGAAGCGCGCACCGCAGTCGGTGCATTCATTTGCCACCAGGTGGGGCTCGTCGCCCAGCACCAAGTAGTCAACAAGCGGAATCTGGCCGCCCATGTGTCCCCCTGTGTCGGTTGTTTGCGTGGAAACGTCCACTCGCGGGCCGACACCCGCCGGCCGCCGGACGACGAAGCTAGTACGGCGGTAGCCTGCTGTGCTCCCGGGAACCCTTCCGGGACGCAACGGATGCCGCAGAACAGTGGGGATACGAGCGTGAACGACAGCAATGGTCAGCAGGATGCCGAGCACACCGACAGCGCCGGATCGCGAGAGGCAGGTGCCTACACGGTGGACTCAGCCGATGCGGAACGCCCCGACATCACCCGCACGACCCGCGATCACGGGGAGCTCCGCAGCCAACTCCAGTCCTGGCTGAACACCCGGGTGGACGATGCCGAGGTGACTGATCTGGGCGTGCCCGACAACGGCATGTCCTCCGAGACCGTGATGTTCACCGCCCGGTTCACCGACGGAGGCGAACCCCAGGAAGCCGAGCTCGTGGCACGACTGGCTGCCGCGGAGGACGCGGTACCCGTCTTCTCGACCTACGACCTCGCGTTGCAGTGGAACACCATGGCGCTGGTGGCGGAACACACCGAGGCCCCGGTTCCGGGACTTCGCTGGCTGGAGGAAGACCGGTCGGTGCTCGGAGCGGCCTTCTTCGTGATGGACCGGGCGCACGGCGACGTGCCGCCGGACGTGATGCCCTATCCGATCGAGAGCCCGCTGCTCGAGCGATCCCCCGAGGAGCAGCGCCAGCTACAGGACAACACTGTGGACGTGCTCGCCGAGATCCACCGCACGCCGATCGGCGATCACACCGCGTTCCTGGAACTCGACCAACCGGGCGACACGGCGCTGCGGCGACACTTCAACTACTGGCGCGAGTACGCCGAGTGGGTACGCGAGGGCCGCGACATCCCGTTGCTCGACGAGGCAGAGGCCTGGCTGCTGGCGAACTGGCCGACCGAAGCCGATGAGCGCGAACCCTCCCTGTCCTGGGGGGACTCGCGCATCGGCAACATGATGTACGACGGTCTCGAGCCGATCGCCGTGTTCGACTGGGAGATGGCCGGAATAGCTCCCGTGGAAGTCGACCTCGGGTGGATGAGCTTCATCCACACCTTCTTCCAGGACATCACAGTCGAGTTGGGCCTGCCCGGCATGCCGGATTTCATGGTGGCCGAAGACGTGGCTGCCCGGTACAAGCGGACCTCGGGCCGGGCGATCGACGACCTGCACTGGTTCCGCACCTATGCCGCGTACCGCCACGGAGCGATCATGGTGCGGGTGATCGACCGCCAGATCCACTTCGGCGACACCGAGGCAGCGGACGATCCCGAGGAGGCGATCCTGCACCGCAACCGCCTCCGCGAGATGATCGCCGGCTGAACCAAACCCGACACGCCGAATCAGTGCCCCAGATCACGGTCCAGGTGACTTGGGGCACTGATTCGAGCGGCTGTTGCTAGAGGGTGATGCGTTGCTCCGGCGACCACGGGCCCCACTGGCCGTTGGCCCGGGCACGTATCTTCACGTCGTATTTGGAGCCGAGGCACAGTCCGACAGCCTGCACCCGACCCGTCGGGACCTGACCGTTGATCACAGCACCGTGATCGGTGAGGCAACCGCCACCGAAGAAGCCGTCCATGTCGATCTCATACGCCGTGGCTCCCGGCACGAGGTTCCAGGCGAAGTCCCCGTAGGTGTCACAGCAGCCGGCGCCGGTCTTCGTGAGTCCGGTCGGAGCCACTGTGGGAGCACCACCGACGTTGATCGTGGTTGTCACCTCATGTGACATGCCGTCGTCGTCGGTCACGACGAATCTCACCGGGAACGTGCCGGAGGTCGTGAACGTGTGCGTCGGGGTGTCACCGGCTCCGGTGGTGAAGTCCCCGAAATTCCAGTTCTTCGCCACGATGGTGCCGTCGGGATCGTTGGAAGCCGAGGAATCGAAGGTGACGGTGAGTGGGGCGTTGCCCGATGTGACCGAAGGAGTTACAGCGGCAACCGGGGGCATCGGCAACGTGGCCACGTCAACCATCGACAGGTCGTAGTCGTGACGACCGTTGGAGTCGAACACCTGGGAGGTGAAGGAGTTGTTGTGACCGAGGCTGAAGATCGAGCCGCCCGAGATGTCCGGCGGAACCGTCACGATCGGAATCTCGACCGTGGGGAAGGGTTCGCCGCCCACAGTTGCGTCGATGATGCTCGACAACGTGCCGGTGGCACCGACCCCGATGTAGAACCGGCTGCCGACGGCGTCGTCAGGAAGCCCCGGGATGGAGGCGAACAACGCCCCCGCGATCAGGTTGAACGCATCACCGAAGTCGCCCAGCAGTACCGGTACGAGATCCTCGGGGTTCTCCGGGATGTTGCCGTTGGCCACGATCTCGTTGAGCGCATTGCGCACGACGTTGAGGATGTTCTGCTGCACCCCGGTGATCCCGATGTCGTCGCGCTCCATCGCCCACATCCACGACCCGACGATCTCGAGATGGTTGTTGGTGTTCAGAAGGTCGCCCACATCGAGCAACTGAACGTCGTTGAAGCCGACGGTTGCCTGCTCTGCCGGCGGCAGTGCGCGGCTCTCGCCGTCCCCGAGGTCGTTGTAGGCGGTGCCGCGGCTTCCCGTGATCCCTACCTGCGCGGAGTTGGGTTCACCGACCTTGACGCGGAACCAGAGGTTCATCGGGTAGACCTCGTCGCGCTGGCCGTAGAGGAACGAGTCGTTGTGATTGACAACTGTGATCTTGTTGGCGCTGAAGCGGAAGTCGCGCACGACTCCGCCGCCACCACCTCCGCCGATCCCGGGAGTCGTGGTGCAAGCCGCAGCCACGATTGCCGTCGCCGCCACAACTGCGACTGCGATGCGGCGCACACCAGCGCCCGAGATGGTCTTTTTCATGATTTCGCCCCTGTCTTGCAGAAGAACCGTGTTGCAGAAGAACCGTGTTGTCGAGCCGAGTGCTGTCAGAACCGAGTTCTTGTAGAACTCAGAGAGTTATGCGGACCTCCGGCGACCACGGGCCCCAGAATCCGTTGGCGAAGGCCCGTATCCGCACGTCGTACTTGGAGCCGAGACAGAGTCCGAACGCCTGCACACGGCCGGTCGAGGCGGGGCCGGCGATGGTCGCCGAGTGATCCGTGACGCAGCCACCCCCGAAGTAGCCATCCATCTCGATCTGGTACTGGGTCGCGCCAGCAACCTCATTCCAGGCGAAGTCGCCATATGTATTGCAACAACCTGAGCCGGTCTTGGTCAGACCCGTGGGTGCGGGCGGCGGGCCCAGCGAGGTGATCGTGGTGTTCGACGATGAGATCTTTCCCTTGTCGTCGACAACCGTGAGCGTCACCACGTGACTGCCGGCCGGGAACGTGTTGGACACCACCTGGCCGCTGGCCGTGCCGGTGCCGCCGAAATCCCAGTTCCAGGCCACCACCGTGCCGTCGGGATCCGAGGATGCCGTGGCATCGAATGTGACCTCGAGCGGCGCATTGCCGGTGCTCACCGATGGCGAGAAGATGGCCAGGGGTGGGTCGTTGGGTGGTGGCCCACTTGGAGTGG
>JBPCTP010000487.1:0-6559 GCA_051011615.1 Microthrixaceae bacterium
ACGCTCGTCTGGGCAGGCTGGACTTGGTTGAATCGGCCATTACCCGGCCTCTGTCGGGTTGAGACCGTGTCGGACTTCAGAACGTCGGGAACCCTGGCAGGCAAGGGAATCGACGCGATCCAACAAACTCCGCATCCATTGCTGTAGCTGCGCGAACCCGAGCTCGTCCGGGGACGGCAGCACGGTCACGAGGTACCACCCGGCGGGCAGCTTGCCTTCCTGGTCCTCGATGCGGACGATCTCGCGCAAACGGCGGCGCAAGGTGTTGCGCTTGACTGCGTTGCCGAACGAACGGGGAATCGACCAGGCGAAGGCACAATGCGACTCAATCGATCTGAAATCGTGAGCTGGCGCGTCCTTCTCGCTCGGAGTCGGAGGCGCCCACCTGACTCGGAGCCTTCCCTCACGCAAAGTGGTCCCGTGCGCGCGAAGGTGAGCGAAGTCCGATCTCCGGCCGAGTCGACCGACCACATGGCGTCCCGGCTCAGGCCGAGAGCCGTTGACGGCCCTTGCGACGCCTGTTCTTGATGACCGAACGGCCTGCGCGATCCGACATGCGGTGCCGGAATCCGTGCTTCTTGGACCTGCGACGGCGATTGGGCTGGTATGTACGCTTCACGATCTCTCCGAATGGTGCTCATAACCGGTGGAATGCCTCGGAAACCCGGCACAGGGTCCCAGCTGCAACGTTGCTTCACCGCACCCGTGCGTTGGAACGCACCGGAGGCAAATCGAACATCCGCGGGTTGAGAACCCACCGATCGGGCTCAACCATCCCAAGCTAGATGACAGTCCCGTGTGTTGCCAACCAATGCCACCGGTACCACGGCTTTCGGATGGGAAGTCTGCACCACTGTGGCGGTTGCCACGAACCGCCACAGTGGCTATGTTCAGCGCTTACGGACGTGAAACCGGGACTTTGCCTGAGATTCTGGCGGCTAGTACCCGTTTTCCACAGTATGTGGACCTCCTGTGGAGGAATGGGGAATGGCTGACGCAAAGGTCCAATCCGAAGCTGCATCGGTGTGGGAAGCCGCCTGCGTGGTCCTGCGTGACCAGGTGACCGAAACCGTTTGGGGTTCGACGTTCCAGGAACTCGCTGCCGCGGATCTGGATGGCAGCCTCCTCACGCTGTCGGTACCTTCGCAGGTGCTCCGACAACGCATCGAGCAACGCTACCTGGGACTGATCGAAGCTGTCCTCGCCGATGTAGGCCACGAAGGTATGAGCGTCTCGCTCGAGGTGGAGGTTTCACCCGCCACGAACCATCGCGCCCAGAACGAATCCGACCACGATGCTGTGCCCGACAGCCCAGCCCCTGCGGGGTCGGACCCATCACAGCCGACCGGTGCAGCAATCGACCTCCGGCCCGGGGAGAACGGCCAACCTTCGCGTCGCGAACCACCGTCGCCGAGGCGTTACACGTTCGATTCTTTCGTCACTGGGCCATCCAACCGATTCGCGCACGCCGCGGCACTTGCAGTGGCGGAGACTCCCGCGCGGAGTTACAACCCGCTGTTCGTCTACGGCGGCGCAGGACTCGGAAAGACTCACCTCTTGCAGGCGATAGCCAGCTATGTCCGCGAGAACTACCCCTCATTCCGGGTGCGCTACATCTCGACAGAAACGATGCTCAACGAATTCGTCGATGCGATCCGGCGGAACACGCAGCCAGACTTCAAGCAGCGCTACCGCGAGATCGATGTGCTGTTGGTGGACGACATCCAGTTCATGGAGGGCAAGGAACAGCTCCAGGAGGAGTTCTTCCACACTTTCAACACACTCCACGACGCTCAGCGTCAGATCGTGCTGTCGTCCGATCGGTCACCCGATGCGATCGCAACCCTGGAGGATCGTCTGCGAAGCCGGTTCAAGATGGGATTGATCACCGACATCCAGCCTCCGGATTTCGAGACCCGATTGGCGATCCTGCGCAAGAAGGGCGAGCAGGCCGGCTCACATGTGCCACCGGAAGTCCTCGAGTTCATCGCGACAAACATCACGTACAACATCAGGGAACTCGAAGGTGCGCTGATTCGAGTCAACGCCTATGCGTCGTTGAACGACGCGGAGCTGACCGTGCCGCTCACCCAGGAGATCCTTGCGGACATCCTCAATGCAACGAAGCCGCGCCAGATCACACCGGCTGTGATTCTCGAAGCAACCGCGGAGCAGTTCGCCCTCGAGGTGAGCCAACTCCAGGGCAAGAGCCGCACCCGAGACCTCGTGCATGCCCGGCAGGTCGGTATGTACGTGTGTCGTGAACTCACTGATCTGTCCTATCCGCAGATCGGCAAGCAGTTCGGTGGACGGGATCACACCACCGTGATCTACGCCTACGAAAAGGTGTCGAATCTCATGAAGGAACGACGCAAGACCTACGAAGACGTCACCACACTCGTCCAGCAGCTGCTGGCGGGTGGCTGACGCGCCCACCTTCACTGGTTCGCCTCCAGAGATGGGTCACACCCACGAATGCGTCACCTGGGATGTCGGACCTCCGCCCGAGGGGTCGCCTTCCGCGCCGGAATGCAGATCGGTTGGGATGGGGATCGCGCAGCCCTGGGATGGGGGTCACACAGGGACAGGGTGGCGAGTTGTTGTGGAAGCGAGCGCGGTCGCGCGGTGGATGGCGACGCGCCGAGGGTCGGTCATGCACAGACATTGCTGTAACTACACCGTTGGGTTGTGGAGGCAACTGGAAGTCTGTGGAATCCGCGGACCCGCACCATGGTGGGTTGCGCTAGTTTCTCCACATTCCACAGTCCCTTCTATTGCTACAACCGGTTGTCAACGTTCTGGGCCGGTGTAGTGGGGAAAGCGAGAGAACGTGAAGTTCCGATGTGAACGCGATGTCCTGGTAGAGGCGCTCGGCGCCGCAGGCAGGGCATCCACCACACGCAATGCGTTGCCGGTGTTGTCCGGCCTGCGATTGCAGACCGAGGGCAACCGACTCGAGATCACCGGCAGTGATCTCGACATGACCATCACAGTGGCAATCGAAGTCGCCGGGGCAACCGACGGTGTGGCCGTGCTGCCCGCCAAGCTCGCAGCGGACATCGTCCGGCACTTCGAGCCGGGAGCGATCGAGGTCGACTCCACCGGCGAGCGGCCACGAGTGTCCGGAGGCAGATCAGAGTTCTTCATCAATTCCATGCCCGCAGATGAATACCCGACGCGCCCCCAGCCTGCGGGCGAATCAGTCACGCTGTCATCGGGTGACCTCGCAGATGGTCTCCGCCAGGTGGTCAAGGCAGCATCACGAGACGACAGTCGACCAGTGCTGACCGGCGTGTTGATGACCGCGGAGGACGACGGCCTGCGATTGGTTTCCACCGACTCCTACCGACTGGCGGTGCGGGACATGCCGGGCGCCGCAGTGTTGCGCGAGGGCCAGCAGGTGCTCGTACCCCACCGGGCCCTCGATGAGGTCGCCCGACTTCTCGAGGATGACAGCGATGTGACTCTCGTGCTCGGCGACTCCGATGTCGGTTTCGAACTCGGCGACCTCCAGGTGTCCACGAAGCTGCTCATGGGCGATTTTCCCGACTACCGCAAGCTGATTCCGGACCCGGTCTCGCATCCCATGATCATCGGGCGCTCGGCTCTCATGGACGCCCTGCGACGCGTGAAGCTGATGGCGGCGGAGCACACGCCGGTTCGACTCAACATGCGCCCCGACCTTCTGGAGCTGCGCACCGTCAACACAGACCTGGGCGAGGCTGTGGAAGAGCTCGATGCCAAGTACGACGGCGAGGAACTCACTGTGGCCTTCAACCCGGAGTACCTGCTCCAGGGCCTTGAGGTGACCGCTGGTGACGAAGTCTCCATCGAGAGCACCGATCCCTCCCGACCGGCAACACTTCGTTCCATCGACAGCCCGAACTTCCTGTACCTGCTGATGCCTGTACGGGTTTCCTGAGACACGACTCGTCCACCGGGTGTATCTCCGCCGTCTCTGGCTGACGGATTTCCGTTCCTGGCAGCAGTTGGAGTTCGACTCCGTCGAAGGTGCCACTGTCCTGCGTGGTCCAAACGGGGTCGGCAAGACCAACCTGCTGGAGGCGATCGCATGGCTGGCGACGATGTCGTCGTTTCGGGGGGCATCGAATGACGCGCTGGTGCGAGCAGGCTGCGATTCAGCCGTCATCCGTGCCGAGGTGGAGTCCGACGGCCGCGCGCAGCTGATCGAGGCCGAGATATCGCGAACCGGTCGCAATCGGGTGCTCGTGAACAAACAGCGGCTCAAGAAGGCGGCCGACCTGCTGGGCACGTTGCGTGTGAGTGTGTTCTCACCAGACGATCTGGAGGTCATAAAGGGTGGGCCGGCCATGCGCAGGGGCCTCATCGATGACCACCTGGTCGCGTTGCACCCGCGCAACCAGGGAGTGCGGGCTGAATGGGAACGTGCCCTTCGACAACGCAACGCCCTGCTCAAGAGTGTCGGAGGTCGATTGGATGAATCCGCCGAGTTGACCCTCGAGGTATGGGATCAGAAGGCATCTGCGGCGGGCAGTGAGTTGGCGAGCCTGCGCGAACAACAACTGACCCGGCTCGCTCCGGCGGTGCAGCAGGCGTATGTGGATCTGGCAGGTGCCGGTGAGACAGTGCGAGTGACCTACATGCGTAGTTGGAACGGTGAGCTCTCCGAGGCCCTGGTTGGGGCGCGTAGGGACGATCTCCGTCGTGGCGTCACGACGGTAGGGCCCCACCGTGACGAGGTGCTCGTGGAACTGGACGGCCTGCCTGCGCGATCGCATGCCTCCCAGGGCGAACAACGTTGCCTGGCTCTGGCCATTCGGCTGGCCGCACATCGCGAGCTCACCTCGGCGTTGGGTTCAGCGCCGGTGTTGTTGCTCGACGACGTGTTCAGCGAACTGGATCCGGCCCGTGCCGAGGCGCTGGTGCACTCATTGCCCGAGGGCCAGTCATATTTGTCAACCGCCGGCGAGCCGCTGACGGCACTGCTCCAAGCGGGTCTCAAGCCCGACGCCGTGCTCGAAGTCCGTCCCGGCGAGCTGCACATGGAAGCTGGTCCTGCCGACTAACTTGCATGTCATGGGTTGGGAACCGTTGCCCTCAAAGCGCCAACCAGTTGGTTTGGCGGATTCTCTCGGAGGGCTTCAACGCCTCATCGGCACCGCCCGCCCCGACAACCTCGCAGTGCTAGAGCAGCACTGGAGCCAGGTGATCGGGGCCCGTCTGGCAGGCCACTGCGAGCTTCATTCGCTGCGCCACGGCACATTGGTGGTGGCCACCTCCGATGGCGCGGTGGCCGAACAGCTGCGCTGGATGGAACGTGATCTGGCAGCAGCGGCCAACTCAGTGCTCGGTGCCGATGAGATCACTTCTGTGGACGTTCGAGCAGTGGGGGCCTGACCGGGTCGCGCGACCCTCTGCGATGACCTGTCCGCGGGGTTGCGAGTGGTACTCTGGTAGCTCGCGAAAGGGCATGGGTACAAAGGCGAACCAGGCATTCATCCACAGGTAATCCACAGGCTCGTCTGCTGCATTCCAAGCCCCGCCACCAGCTGGGAACAGGTACGCAGCGGGCATCCGATACCGGACGAATGCCCGCCGAACCCATGGCCGTCTACCGGAGGCAACTTGACCGCCGAAGAATCCAGTTATGGGGCAGACGCGATCCAGGTCCTCGAGGGTCTCGAGGCAGTTCGCAAACGCCCTGGCATGTACATCGGTTCCACGGGCCCAGCGGGGTTGCATCACCTCGTGTACGAGGTTGTCGACAACTCTGTCGACGAGGCCATGGCCGGGTACTGCTCGCGTATCGAAGTGGAACTGCTGGCCGATGGCGGGTGCGAAGTACGCGATGACGGTCGTGGAATTCCCGTCGACGCCCATCCCAACTACGAGGACATGAGCGCCGCAGAGGTTGTACTCACCGTGCTCCATGCAGGTGGCAAGTTCGGTGGAAGCGGCTACAAGGTTTCCGGTGGCCTCCACGGTGTCGGGGTGTCGGTGGTGAACGCTCTCTCGGAGCGGACCGAGGTCGAGATTGATCGCGACGGAACCCGCTACCGGATGGCTTTCCGCAACGGCGGTGACATCGCTGAGAAGCTCGCGGAAGCGGGGCCGTCACCCGTGGATGAGGACGGCGTCGCACGCACGGGAACCACGGTGAGGTTCTGGCCCGACCCGGCGATCTTCGACGAGGTCGACTTTCGCCCCTCCACCATCGCCGAACGGCTACAGATGATGGCGTTCCTGAATGCGGGACTGCGGATCGAGTTCTCCGACTCCAGGCGCAGTACCACCTCCAGCTCCGAAGAAACCGACGACAAACAGCCGGTGACCGCCGCTGAGCGTCGTTGGGAGTTCCACTACGAGGGTGGGATCCGCGACTTCGTCCGCCATGTCAACGAGACCAAGGAGTCCCTGTTCTCCGACGTCGGCTACTTCGATCAGGAGGGAGAGGATGAGGGCGGTGGCTCGATGGATGTCGAGATCGCCTTCCAGTGGAACACCGGGTACCACTCCGACGGTCTGCACTCCTTCGCCAACGGCATCAACACGATCGAGGGCGGGATGCACGAGCAGG
>JBPCTP010000488.1:0-4296 GCA_051011615.1 Microthrixaceae bacterium
GGCGAGTCAGGTTCTCAACGGCGCCGAACGCGTACTTGCCGATCGACTTGGTGCTAGCCGCGTCCCGATTGCGGCTCGACGATGAGAATGGGTCGAGTCGGGATGCCCTCAACCACGACGTGAGATCCGCGTCGGCGGCCCAACCAATCTGGTTGGTCAGTTGATCCAGGGTCGATCGCAACCAGTCGACATCGTCGTTTGGATGTGGCACCGGTTTCGCGAGTGAATTGCGCGTCTCGTCGTCGTCGTAGGCTGCCTCGAGGTGGCCCAGAAAGGCGGCACTGAACACCTGTTGGCATGAGCGAACGGCCTGGGCCGTTATCCGCTCTCCATCGAAGATGCTCATCGGTGGTCGCTTTGCGAGGCCATCCGAACTGCAGTTCACGACAACCGCCCCGGAGCCGTCGATTTCGGCCTCGTCCAAGACAATCTGTTTCGGCGTCACCTCTTTGACGTGTCCAGCTCGCACCACGTCGGTGATGCCTCTTAGTGCCTCCACCTCACGCTGAGTCACAGTTGCGCACCTGTACATGGTGGGGGTGACGGCCTCATCCATACGCAGCAGGTCTCCGCCTGCTTCAAGTCGGGCGAACAGATCCTCGACGGACTCCGCCTTGGCAGACGCCTCAAGTTGTTGGCTGTAGCTACGCAGGGACGTTGATCCGTCGGGTTGGACGTTTCTTCGGTCCAGGAGCCATGCGTCCCGAGGGCGTACCCACGTGATGTCTGCCGTAGCCACTCCGTGGTCCAGCAGCCACAGCGCAGCATCTATCGAGGTCTTTCCCCCTCCGACCAGCACGAAACGGTTGGCGCCCGAGAGCTTCGGAAGATCGTTGGGCGGGATGCACGCGGCTTCGGGGTCGACCTTGAATCGCGGGGCCTGCATCGAGGGCACCTGGACATTCATGTAGGTGCAGTCGACCGTCCGCTTGGTGGCGACGACGTCCACGACCTCGCCCGTGACCAGCGACGTTGCCAGGTCTTTCGTGTATTCGTGAAGGGGTAGGTAGCGCACGCGCCCAGACGGCAGCAGGATGTGCTGAAGTACGCGCTGGTAGTAGCTCAGGACGTCGGGTGCCGAAGCAAGTTCAGCGAGTCCCTCATTCCAACCTCGGTCGTCCACATGACCATTCGACAGCTCGGTGGAGTTGACCCCATAGAACGCAGAAGGTTGGTGGAGGCGCACGAACGGGTAGGCGTCGTTCCAGTGCCCACCGGGTCGGTCCCGGCGATCGATGATCGTGACCGTGGCATCGGTCTCGGCCAACAGGACATCTGTGAATGCGAGCCCCATCGCCCCTGCGCCGACAACCACATAGTCACTCTCGAAGGTGTCACTCATCCTGCTCCGATCTGCGTTTCAACTCAGCGCGAGGGTAGCCATACGCAAGCGTCCGTCCGTGCTCGAGATCCTGGTGTGGTCGACCGCGAAGCAAGCATGCGCTCGCGCTGAACAGTTCCGCGGTGGGTTCCCTGCCGACGCGGAGGGCGGTCCTTGGCTCAGGACGCCGGATCGGACTGCTGATCGTTCCAGTTGATGGGCCGGTGGGCTGACGCGACTGTTTCGAGGATGCGGCCCAGCTCGAGGAAGTCCTCGCGGGTGAGATGGTCGGTGAGATGCCGCCGGACATTGGCCACATGGATGGGTGCAGCCGCCTCGAGCGCGGCCAGCCCGTCTTCGGTCAGCACGGCGAGGGTCCCACGCCTGTCGGTGGGGCATGGTTCCCGGCGGAGGTACCCCTTGTCGATGAGCCGGTCGATCCGGTAGGTCACGCGGCTGGGAGAGGTGTCGAGAAAGGTAGCGAGATCGGTCATGCGGCGCGCTCGTGACGGCGACTCCGACAGCAGGCTCAAAACCCCGTAGTCATCGTCGGTGAGGCCAGTTGCCGCATGGAGGTCGCTGTCGAGTGCTCGCCAGACCCGGATCGTGGCCTCGATGTAGGAGCGCCAGGCGTCTTGCTCCTCGCTGTCGAGCCACCTCGGCTCGCTGGGATCGGAGGTTTCGTCCACGACCCCAGCGTACAGGACTTGTTAAAGTTTGAAAGAGATGGTATGTTCAATTTTGAACCTTCAAGTTTGTACGACCTCAGACAGGAGCGCCTCAGTGGCCACAGCAACCTCATCCCTCCCTCTCTCCGCAGGCACCTGGACCCCGGACCTGGCTCACAGCTCGGTCGAGTTCGTCGTTCGTCATATGGGCCTCAGCAAGGTGCGCGGCCGGTTTGGCTCCTTCGACGCTCAGCTGGTGGTGGGCAACTCTCTTCACGAGACCGCCGTCTCGGCGGCGGTGGCTCTCGAATCCGTCGACACCGGCAACCCCGACCGCGACACACACCTGAAGACGCCGGACTTCTTTGGAGTAGAGAGCCATCCGACGATGGAGTTCCGATCAACGCGGATCGTGCCCGACGGTGGCCACTACCGCATGGCCGGCGATCTCATGATCAAGGGTGTGACGAACCCCGTCGAGCTCGACGCCGAGTTCACCGGCGTGGTCGTTGGCCCCGATGGGGAACTACGCGCCGGGTTCTCTGCCGTGGGTGAGCTGTCCCGCAAGTCATTCGGCATCGAGTTCAACGCTCCGCTCGGAGCCGACGCAGTGCTGGTCGCCGACAGAGTGCGGATCGAGCTCGAAATCCAGTTCGTAGCACCCGCTGTGTAAGCACCTCGTTCGTGGAGACCGCCTCATGGATACGACATCGTCGACGATGACCAACGAAACCGATATGAGCGAGGGCCACCCCAGGCGATGGGTCGTGCTTTGGATCATGTGCTTGTCGCTGGTTCTGGTGGTCGTCAGCGTCAGCTCGCTAAACGTGGCCATCCCGGCGATCCAGCGTTCCCTGGAGGCCACCGGGTCCGAACTCCAGTGGATCATCGATTCGTACGCCCTGGCCTTCGCGGGTCTGCTCCTCCCGGCCGGAGCGCTCGGTGACCGCTATGGGCGGCGCGGCGCCCTTCTTTTCGGGCTCGCGATCTTCGCGGTCGCTTCGATCGGGGGCTTGTTCTCTAGCTCGCCCGAGCAGCTCATCGGCTGGCGAGCCCTCACCGGCGCAGGAGCAGCGTTCATCATGCCCGCGACCCTGTCGATCGTCACCACGGTGTTTCCACGGAGCGAACGCGGTCGGGCGATCGCGATCTGGGCGGGCTTTGCCGGTGCCGGCGGCGCAGTCGGACTGATCATGAGCGGACTGCTGTTGGAGCGGTTCTGGTGGGGCTCGATCTTGCTGATCAACGTGCCAATAGTGATCGCACTCGCGATAGGGACGCTGACGTTGGTGCCCTCATCTCGCGACGAGTCAGAAGCTTCGCTCGACCCGACGGGCGCAGTCCTGTCGATCGTCGGTCTAGCGGCTCTGGTCTTCGCGATCATCGAAGGGCCGGAGGCGGGTTGGACGGATCCGCTGACACTGACAGCGGTGGTGGTGGCGGTGGTGGCTGTCGGATTGTTCCTGGTCTGGGAACTCAGAATCACGAACCCGATGCTCGATCCTCGCTTCTTCAAGGATCGCCAGTTCAGTCTTGGGTCGCTCACCATCACCCTGGCGTTCTTCGGAATCTTCGGGATGTTCTTCGTTGTCACCCAGTACTTCCAGTTCGTCCAAGGCCTCTCGCCACTGCAAGCGGGGGTGCGGATCCTTCCCTACGCCCTTGTCCTGTTGGTCGCGGCGCCGCGATCGGCCCGGGTGGTCGAACGCCTGGGTGGCAGAGTCGTGGTCGTCATCGGATCGGTGGCAGCAGCGGTCGGGTTCGGCCTCTTGGCGCTGTCCGACCCTTCGACGCCATATCTCCAGACTGCGGTCGCATTGGTCGTGGTGGCGGCGGGGGTCGGGTTCCTGATGCCACCTTCGACTTCGGCGATCGTGACGTCGCTGCCAGCGGACAAGGCGGGGGTCGGGTCTGCGGTCAACGACCTCACTCGCGAGGTCGGCGGCCTGATCGGGATCGCAGTCGTCGGATCGCTCGTCGCGCTCGGCTACCGGTCGAGCGTCTCCGAGGTGACGGCCGACCTCCCCGACGACGTCGTCCACGCCGCGGAGGACTCGATCGGCGGACTGCAGACCGTTGCGGCCGACCTTCCTGCAGAGGCGGCCGGCCAACTTCTCGACGCTGGAGCCGACGCATTCACACATGGAATGAGGTGGGGAATGGGCGCCGCGGCAGGCACGATGCTGGTGTCGGCCGTGCTCGTCGCCATCTTGCTGCCCCGTGGAACGACTTCAACCCGATCCCAAGGAGAAGGCAGCTGACATGAAGGCTCGAAACGTTCGCACCATCGTTCACGTCGACCCACAG
>JBPCTP010000489.1:0-3932 GCA_051011615.1 Microthrixaceae bacterium
ACCCAGGTTGGTGGCTGCACCTTCGATCAGTGCGTTCGTTGACAGCAATGGTGCCGGCGCGGCGATCATTGCTGTCGATGGTCTGGCGCCGACCCCAGAGAACTTCGAGCTGGCGATTTCCGACATCGTGAGCGGCTCCGGCTGCACGGAGGCCAATCGCGACAACTACGAGGACTCGGTACTCGCCGGTCCCTTGGTCATTCTTGAGTGCCCGGGGGAGGTTGCCGGTGTCGTGCTCGCAGCCTCCACCACGGAGAATCCGGAGACGATCGTGGTGTTCGCCGGCCAGGCCAGCAACGAGGACGAACTTGCAGTGCTCGACCAGATGGTGACCGCCCTCGTAGTCCGCTGAGCCTCAGCGGCCGAGTACCCGGTCGAGCGCTGATGGAACATCCGATGGACCGGCAAGCGTGCTCCAACGCGCGCCCAGCGCGTCGGCGAGTGCCTCGGCGTCTGCGGTGTCGCCCTCCGGTGCCAGTACAACCAGCTCGTCGATTCCAGCTGCGTGGGGTAGCGGGTCGCCGCCGGTTGTGGCACGGCAGTCGGACATCAGCACTGCGATCCGGCGGCCTGCAGTGGACCGGTCCAGCTGACGGGCAGCGGTTCGCAGGGCCAGGCCGACATCGGTGATGCCGAATCCGCGCAGTGACAGGACGTCGGAAACCACCTCCTCGCCCACGCGGCTCTCGTCCTGTGCCTTGACCACGACCGAACGATCGCTGAAGCAGACAACAGAGCAGTCCTGCGGTGCGCGATGGGCCACAGCGGCCGCTGCGACTGCCGCGGCGGCGAGTCGTTCGCCCGCCATCGATCCCGAGCGGTCGACCAGCAGGCAAACCGCCGTATCCGGTCTGTCCCATGTGGTCACCTTCAGGTCTTCGGGTCGGGGAGCCAAACCCGAATCGAATCCCACCAGGGCATCCATCGAGGCGTCCAGGTCGATCTCACCTTCTGCGGAGTCCATCGGCGCCCGGGTGAGTCGTCCGACACCTCGCCGTGACGGGCCGACTCGTGCGAGCGAGATCATGATCCGGCCGGCCAACTTGCGGGCCAGCGCTGCGAGGTTCTGGTCGGTGGCACCCACCAGCTCCGCCAGAAGCGACAGCGTTTCGTCCGGGTCCTCCTCGAACGCGTCGCCGAAGGCGTCCTCATCGAGGATGCCGACCTCGGGGCTGATGTCGTCGAACTGTTCGTAGCGCGACAGCTCGCGCCGAGAAGCAGTTCGGCGACCGGCCTCGGCCACGGCGTCCTGGGCCGCCTCGCCCTCCTCGATCTCGTCCTCGAAGGCCGAACCCAGCCCGCCGGGCGGCGGGTTCAGGCTTTTCCCGGTTCAGGCTCCAACTGCTCCCGCGGTTCCGAGGTAGGGCCAAAGTGCCGGGCCCAGAGTTCCTCCACCACTTCCTCGGGCTTGCGGGTGCAGCCCTCACGAAGGCGGAGCCGCCCTGACAATGCCAGCAAGGCGGCATCCAGGGTCACTGAAGGGTCGTCGACCGAAACACCTCGCAGCGCGGCAAGTTCTCCGCAGATCAGGGCGTGGTCTATGGCCCCCCGAACAGAAGAGCCGGTGCGCACATCGGCATGCCCACGACTGTCACGCACCATTGAGACGCTTGCAGCCAGCTGCGAAGAGCTGATCACCGACCCAGCCGGCAGCTCTGCTTGGACG
This sequence comes from Microthrixaceae bacterium, assembly GCA_051011615.1. Taxonomy (GTDB): domain Bacteria; phylum Actinomycetota; class Acidimicrobiia; order Acidimicrobiales; family Microtrichaceae; genus JBPCTP01. The sequence goes on from JBPCTP010000489.1 coordinate 1,667, forward strand.
ATGAGGCGCTCCTCCTCGTCTGATTGGTAGTCCATGGAGAGGCGACAGCAGCGGTCATAGACCGCAGAGGCAATCCGCGCAGTGCCGACCGCATCGAATGGATTCATTGCCGCAACCAGCCGGAACCCGGGTGCCGCCGCGACACGTCCCAGGCGTGGCACGTGCAGTTCGCCCTCGCTCATCACCGTGATGAGCAGGTTCAGCGTCTCCTCGGGGATCCGATTGATCTCCTCGACGTAGAGCAACGATCCGTCGCGCAGCGCAGATACGAGTGGGCCGTCCACGAACACATCTGCGACGTAACCCTCGCTCAACACGGCGGCCGGGTCGAAGGTGCCCGCAAGGCGTGCGGGGGTCAGCTCGGCATTGCCCTCCACGAATTCGAAGCCGATGTGTGCTTCACGTGCGATCGCCCGCAGCACGGTCGACTTGCCGGTACCGGGCGGACCTTCGAGAAGCAGGTGTCGGCCCGCAGCGAGAGCGGCGACCACGCCTTCGAGCTCCCTGTGCCGCCCGACCACGGACTTGCCGAGGCGGTCGAGCAGGTCGGCACCGAATGTCGGCTCCCCCGCGACTGTTGCCCTGCCCTCCGGTGATCCGCCTTCTGGAGACAGGCCGGCGGCGACGGGCTCAGAAGGCGATGACCCCACGGATGTTCTTGCCGTCGCGCAGGTCCTGGTAGCCCTGGTTGATGTCGTCGAGCTTGTAGCGGTTGGTGATCAGGCCGTCGAGGTCGAGCACCCCCTCGCGGTACATCGAGAGCAGCTCGGGGATGTCGACGCGTGGATTGCCCGATCCGAAGACAGTTCCCTTTATCTCCTTGTTCATCATGGCGAACATGAACATGTTGAGGCTCACGTCGCTCTCCATGAGTCCGGCCAGTGCCGTGACGACCATGGTGCCGCCCTTGGAGACCAGGTTCATCGCAGGCTCCACCATGTCGCCCTTGAGTACACCCGGAACCATGATCACCGAGTCGCACATGTCGCCCCACGTCAGGTCGGGCACGGCGAGGAGTGCCTCGTCGACCGACGCATACGTGTGGGTTGCCCCCATCTCCATGGCCTTCTCACGCTTGAACTCCACGGGGTCGATGGCGATCACGCGCTTGGCGCCGGAGATCTTGGCTCCCTGCACGGCGTTGATGCCGACCCCGCCCACGCCGACCACGGCCACGTTGTCGCCGGCCTTCACCCCGGCGCGATGCACCGCCGAACCCACTCCTGTTGCCACGCCACAACTGACGAGGGCCGCTATGTCGAGTGGCAGGTCCTTCTCGACCTTGACCACCGAGGATTCAGCGATCAGCAGGTTCTCCGAGAACGTGCCGAGCTGGGCGAAGCGTGCCGCCTCGGTGTCTCCGATCTTGTGGGAACTGGATCCCTCGGCCCGGGTCATCATCTGGAGGTCGAACAGCTTGGCGCCCTCGTCGCAGAGATTCTGCTGGCCCGATGAGCACCACTTGCATCGACCACAGGCAGGTATGAACGACATCGACACGTGATCGCCGGGCGAGACGGAAGTAACGCCCTCGCCGACCGCGCTCACCACACCGGAGCCCTCATGGCCGCCGATGAAAGGGAAGACCGGCACCAGCATGTCGCCCGTGACCACGTGCTCGTCCGAGTGGCACATGCCTGCGAAGGCGGTATCGACGAGCACCTCGCCCGGCCCGGGATCATCGATGACCATGTCCTCGACCTTCCAGTCCTGCTGGTGTCCCCACAGAACAGCGGTGCGGGTGTTGGTCGACATGTGGCTTCCCCCTTGGAAACTGCAGTTGCGCCCCTGCGCAACGCCGTTGGATTTCTAGCTCAATTGCGGTCAGCTGTCAGGTCTCGCTTCCCGTGCGCGAACGCCGTGACCGCCAGTTCGTCAGCCGACGGCGGATGGCTGACGAGCGGCCTTTCGGAGCGCATCGTTGGCGTCCTCGGGCAGTCCGGTCAGCGGCTTGTGGATCTCGGCGACGGTCGGGCCGACCCTCTGGGCAATCGGCAGCAGCGCGTCGATGTCGAAGTCGTACAGCTCGGCGGTGTTGACCGCCACGAGCTGGTGGACCTCGGCGGGATCCATGTCGTGCATCATCACCCGGATGCCTTCGCGGGTGAACGGCGCGGTTCCCTCGTCATGGGGGTAGTCAGAACCCCACATCCAACGACCCTCGCCGAGCACCCTGCGGGCGTCCAGGTCTTCCGGGCCGGGCATCGACACACCCAGCCACACGTTCTGCTTCACGTAGTCGGTCGCCGATCGGGGCAACACCGCC
>JBPCTP010000490.1:0-5468 GCA_051011615.1 Microthrixaceae bacterium
GCTCGGCGACACGGCGTTGACCCGCACACCGTGTTCGGCAGCTTCGACCGCTGCTGTACGTGTGAGCGCCATCACACCAGCCTTGGCGGCGGCGTAGTGTGCTTGACGGTCCTGTGCCCGCCAGGCGAGCACCGAGGCGTTGTTCACCACAGCGCCGCTGCGCTTTTCGTAGAGGTGCGGCAGCGCTGCGCGCAAACAGCGGAAGGTCCCCGTGAGCGTGACGTCGAGTACGCGGTTCCACTCGTCGTCCTCCAGCTCCGTGATGAGCCCGTTGCCTCCGAGGCCGGCGTTGTTGAACCACGTGTCGTAGCCACCCATCGAATCGAGCGCCGTGGTGACGAGGGCTTGCACCGAATCCTCATCGGTCACGTTGCAGACCGCCGTGGCGGGTCGGATGCCGAACTCGGCTTCGAGCGCATCCGCAGTCTCCCCGAGGCGCCGCTCGTGGGCATCGGAGATGGTGAGTGTCGCACCTTCGAGCATGCAACGCCGTGCGAGTGAACCGCCGATTCCGGATCCGGCTGCGGCGGTGATGACGACCTTGCGGCCTGCGAGCAGGTCGCGTCCCGGTGGTTCGGGTGGGGGAGTCGCCTTGGTCGGTTCGTCACTCATGTGGGTCTCCAGACTCATGGGGTCTTGAGGTCGGTTGCCGGTCAGCGCGGTTCGCGGGGCAGCCCGAGAGCGCGTTCGCCGATCACATTGCGTTGTATCTCGTCGCTTCCGCCATAGATCGTGTCGGAGCGGCTGAAGAAGAACAGCTTGTGGTCAGCTGACATCTCGTCGGCACCGGCATCACCCTCGTCGGCTTCGGAATATCTGGTGAGCATCGAATCGGCGCCGCCGACATCGACCGCCATCTCTCCCATGTCGCGGTGCAGGTCGGCCCAGTAGAGCTTGTTGATCATTGCTTCGCGGGGGAGTTGTGCCTGGTCGTCGGTGCGTAGGGATCGCGTGGCGTTCCAGCGCATGATCCGGACTCGCGTCAGCAGCTTCATCAGTCGATCCCGCGCGATCGGGTCGCCCCAAGTGCCGTTTCCGCGGGCGGCGGCGATGATGTGGTCGAGTTCGCGCTGGAAGGCCATCTGCTGGCCGAGGGTGAGCACGCCGCGCTCGAAGGCGAGTGTGCCCATCGCGACCTTCCAGCCGTCGCCGGGCGCTCCGACGACGAGGTCGGCAGAAGTGCGGGCACCGTCGAAGAAAACCTCGTTGAACTCTGCGGTACCGGTGATCTGGCGGATTCCGCGAACCTCGATACCGGGTTGGTCCATGGGAACCAGCAAGTAGGACAGCCCCCTGTGGCGTTCAGACCCCTCCTCGGTACGGGCAACCACGAAGCACCAGTCGGACCATTGGGCGAGAGAGGTCCAGACCTTCTGCCCGTCGATGACCCACTCGTCGCCCTCCAGGCGGGCCTTTGTCTTCACGTTCGCGAGGTCGGAGCCCGCGTTCGGTTCGGAGTATCCCTGACACCAGAATTCAGTGCCGGAAGCGATTCCCGGCAGGAATCGCTGTTGGATCCCGGGCGCCGCGAAGTGGATGAGCGTGGGGCCGAGAAGCCCTTCGCCGATCAGGCCTGCACGGCCGGGGCCGCCGGCGCGGGCGTACTCCTCGTGGTAGGCCACCTCGAGGTGAAGCGGCAGTCCTCGGCCGCCGTGCTCGGCGGGCCAGCCGACGGCGGTCCACCCGCCGGTGGCCAGCTCTCGCTCCCAGGCCATGCGGTCCTCGACGAATGCGTGTTCATCGCCGGGGCCACCCCGAAAGCGCAAGTGGCCGAAGTCACCGCTGAGGTGCTCGGCCATCCAGTCCGCCACTTCGGTGCGGAACTGCGATTCTGAGGGCGCCGCCGCATCGATCATGCGGCGACGCTACCAGTTTCTGACGACCCGTCAGAAACCGACGGATTGCCTGAAACGCCTGCTCAGCCGGTTACCGAAAGCGCAGCACCGCCACTGTTGCTGTTGGTGTTGGCCGACTGGGTCCCCTCGACATCGGAGCCGGGTCCACCGGCTGGCGCAGTTGTCGTACCGTCCACATCGGCAGCGGAGGCCACCGTGACGATTCCCTGGGAGCAGAGCTCCTGTGTCTGCGCCGGAATCGGATCCTCACCCTTGACCTCCTCGACGGAGTCTGGAGCAGGAATGATGATCTGCGCCAGCAGGGCTGTGGCCGCACCGACGTCGACCACGTCGAGCAGGTTTTCGAAGGTGACGGTGAGCTGCAGGGACACGAGTTCACCCCACCTCTCGAACTGCTGGTTGTTGAGTGCGACCTGGATGGCAGCGTCGATGTATTCGAGGTACTTCTGAGCGCTACCGCCGATCGGGCGGAAGTCCTCGTACTTTGGAATGTAGAACGGGTCGCCGGGCTCGAGTTCGGCCACGCCCTCGGATCCGGGAATCGGTGCCTCCGGTTCCGCCGGCTCCCCCCCGCCATCACCGTCACCTGCTGGAATCAAGCCCGCGATGTCGATCTGGGGGATGAAGCTGAACACGTCTGAGACACCGATGCCCTCCACCGACTTGTTGGCGAGATCACCGGTGAAGTCCACCTTGTACGGGTGGAACTTGAGGGTGCCGGGCTGGCCTGCACGGTCGGCGTCCTCACGAGGGAGCTTCGTCACAGTGACATTCCCCGGGCCAATGGTCGGGATCGATTCCAGTGATGCCTGGACCTCTGCGGCCGAAGGTGCCCTGAAGGCGGTTTCGGTCCAGAACCTGTTCACGTTGTTGGCCCACCACCTGGTGATGGCTTCGTCGTTCTCTGCCTCGGTCAGCGCCGGGTCGTTGAAGTCGGACTTGTCGGGCGACGGGGTCCACGGAACACCGAACTGCGAAGCGGTCCAGAGAACACTCGCAGCCTCTTCGCCGCCGAAGGTGAGTCGTGCACCCAGTTGTCGCCGGTACGAGAGGTTTCCGAAGAAACCGGCCCGGTCGTCGTAGAGCCGCAATATCTGGCTCTCGCTAACGCCTGGTTCGGCTTCGGCCAGAACCACGGTCCCGGCGCAGACCTCGAAGGTCACGTCAGAACTTGAACCGGCCGCAGGCGAGCCGGCGACGATCTGACCGTTCTCGATGGTTGCATCACCCTCGACGATCTTGAGCGTCGAGGGATCGACCTGCTGTTCCTGGCCGTCCTTGGTGAAGCCGTTGGTGACGAACTGGTTGAGCACATCGACCGAAACCGGCTGGCCCGGAGTGCCTGTCAGCTCTATCGGCTGGGTGATGTCCGGTGATCCGGCGACCTTGATCGGGATCGAGGCAATGGTGGCATTGGTTGCACACTCGAGTTCGATCTCCGAGATCGGCCCCGCCGCAAGGGTGATGAGGAACGAGATCTTGTCCGTCCTCAGCTTGATGATGCCACCGGTGCCGATGTCGTTGAGCTGCCCGGTGAAGGCCGGGAACTCCGAGTTGAAGGCTTGACCCGCCACGAGGTTGATGGTTTGTGCCGGAGGGCTGCCCGGGATCAACTCCGTGGAGGTGGGTCCGTCGACGATCGTGTTCACCTGCGCGTTGGAGATCGTCAGCGACGGTGTGATCCCTGCGATGATGTCCACCACGTTCGACGGAAGAGACAGGCTCCACGTGAGGGCGATGTCCACCCCGGTCTGCTCCGGCTCCACGAACGCCGGAGCGGTGGTCTTGACCGTGATCGGGGCGCTCAGGTCTCCAAAGGATGCGAGCAGTGCCTGCGTCTCGGGGTCGGGGCTCGAGCACGAGGCGGTGAGAGTCTTGGTCGCGTCGGCGCCCGTCGGCTGCGAAGTAGCGACCATCACGGCGGAGAACAGCGCCATGACGGCGAGGGCTCCCCAGAAACGCTTTCCACGTGCGGCGCCAGAGGTGGCAGCCGACTCTGAAGTCGAGTTCATATCCCTTTTCCCCTGTTTCCCTTTGGCCTTGCGGCCGCCCTCTCGCTCTCGGACACCCATCTCTAGGCCCGCGGACACTAACCCATTGAAGCATTTGGGCACCACTGGATCGCCCTCCGGGGAACTTTTGCCCAGGCTGTTGTACGCGCTGTCATCTACTCACCGCACATGATGTGACATGTCGCAATCGGCCGCGTTGCTAGTGTTGCGCGGTGCCGGATGAGGACGCAGTCACCGCTGATACCCGTGCCGCGGCAAGTGGAATCGCTGCGTTTCCGGCCGTCCAGCGCCCCGTAGGTGGGCAGCACCGGACTGCCGTTCACGACGCCTCGTATGCCGCCGGAGGCGCTCAGTCGCAAGTCCTGGCCTCCCCCAGGGCACCGTCAGCGGCTCGGGCAAGGCCAGCCGCATCCGCGGCGTATCAAGCAGACCTCAGGCCCGCCGGACTGTCCCCGAACACCGCCATTCGAAGCCGCATCGGCCCCCAGCTCGCCACCGCCGTTGCTGCGCCGGTGTTGGGCGCAGTCATCGGCACCGCCATAGCCCTGCTCAACAGCGACCTGTGGCTTGTCGCTCTCGCCGTGGTCGCTCTGGGCGCAGCGATCGGTGTTGCGGGGAGCTTGGCGGTTTGGAGCAGGTTGCGAAGTGAGGTGGACGAGCCGGTCGAGACACTGCGCGTCACCGCCGCTCGACTGGCAGCCGGTGAGCCCGGTGGGCCGATTCACGATGCAGGCGATGGCGCGCTTGCGCCATTGGCAGTGGCGTTGGATCGCGCCGGTCAGGCGGTCACGCTGCGCACGGACCGGTTGGCACGCCAAGCCGAGTGGGGTGAGGCCAGCGGCATGATCATCGAAGCTCTCGAATTCGCGCAGGACGAGACCGAGGCATTCGAGGTCGCATCGCGTGCGCTGGCGATGGCCGACTCGGATCGTTCGGCTGAGATGCTCGCTTCGACCGGGCCGGACCAGCGGATGATGAGGGTTGCCGAACATGCCGAACGCGGCGGTTGGGGTTGCCCGGTACAGGGGGCGGAGAACTGCCTCGCGCTGCGTCGCGGCCAGGTTGTGATCGCAGACTCGTCCCTGGCGCTGAACGCGTGCCCTCGGTTGCGTGAACGCGCCGGCGGCCCGTGTTCGGCTGTGTGCATGCCGGTCGGGGTTGCGGGCCAGTCCATCGGAGTGTTGACCGCCATCGGCGCAGACCGTGTGCCACCGGACCTCGAGTACGTCGACCGGCTCTCGGCAATTGCGCGTCAGGTGGGCAATCGCGTCGAGTCATTGAGGGCACTCGAGCAGTCACGCGAGGAGGCGGCGACCGACGGGCTCACCGGTCTGCCCAATCGCCGCGTTCTCGAATCGCAGCTCGAGGGGCTGCTCGAACGCGGGGTCGAGTTCATCGCTGTGTTGGCCGATCTCGACAAGTTCAAGTCGCTCAACGACACCTACGGGCACGAAGCGGGCGACCGCGCCCTTCAGCTCTTCGCCCGGGTGCTGCAGGACAACGTCCGCGGCCATGACCTCCTCGCGCGCGTTGGCGGCGAAGAGTTCGTCGCGGCGTACCCGGACATGTCCGTTCCCCGCTCGGTGGAGGCCATCCAGCG
>JBPCTP010000491.1:0-2611 GCA_051011615.1 Microthrixaceae bacterium
GGGATTCACCGCTGGTGTTCACGCTTCTGACCCCGGTGGCCCTTGCCGGCCTGGCCCGGGGATTCGGATTCTCGCTGAGGGTCGGGATCACCGCGATCATTGCCGTCACATGGCCCTACGTCGTGAGCTCAGACGACACCCGCGAGGCCCTGCTCAGCTCGGTTTCGTGGGGAATGATCGTGCTGATCGTCGCCGTGATCTCCGGCTACGCACGGCGGATTTCCGGTGAAGCGGACCGAGAACGCGAACTTGCACTCGATCGTCTGAGCCGCCTCTCCGACGCGAACACACTGCTGTTCTCCCTGCACCGGGTGACCCAGACCCTCCCGGCCTCGCTGGACCTCGATGACGTGCTGGATTCGACCCTGAGCCGCATGAAGTCCCTGGTCTCCTACGACAGCGTTGCCGTATTGCTCTTCGACGAGACCGACGGCCAGTGGGCGGTCGCCCGTCACCATGGGCTCCACGTGCCGAACCGGCTGGCACCGATGGATCTCAGCCCCGGACTCCGCAAGGCGCTCGCCGAGAGCCGCCCGATCTACATCCCGAACGTGCCCTCCGAGGGCGGTGGGTTGAACGAACGGGCGGGCTCGGGCATCTACACCGTCATGCCGGCTCGCGGCTCGATCATCGGCATGCTCGCCATCGAACACACGGACCTCGAACACTTCACCGCGCGGGACCTCGAGCTCGTGGAGGGCTTCGTCGCGCCGGCATCACTCGCGGTCGACAACGCCCGCTGGTTCGCGCGACTTCGCACCGTGGGCGCCGACGAGGAACGCACGCGGATCGCACGGGACCTGCACGACCGCATTGGACAGTCCCTGGCATACCTGGCCTTCGAGCTCGACCACATCGTCGAAAGAGATGCCCAGGGCGACCCGGTGACCGCGGAGGTGACACAGCTGCGAGACGATGTACGGGGCGTGATCCGCGAGGTCCGCGACACGCTCTATGACCTCCGCACGGATGTGTCGGACTCCCTGAGCCTCGCCGACGTGCTCGACCAATACGTCAGCCGTGTGGGCGAGCGAAGTGGCCTGCAGATCCAGACTGACGCCGACTCCAATGCACGACTGCCCCTGTTGCAGGAACGCGAGATGTGGCGGGTCGCCCAGGAGGCACTCGCCAACGTGGAACGCCACGCCGATGCCACCGCCGTTCGGATCGTATGGCGCTGCGATGGCCAGCGAGCGGTGATGGAAGTGACCGACAACGGAGTCGGCTTCGAAGCGGGCAAGGCCGGTCGCCTGGATTCCTACGGGATGCTCGGCATGCGCGAACGCGCCGCAAGCATCGGCGCCGCACTCGAGGTGTTGAGCGCTCCGGGACGAGGCACCCGCGTCCGCTGCGTACTCGACCCCGAGGCCCAGCCCTCGGGTGATCGGGGCGACGTCATGGGCTCCAACGCTGCTTCTTCCCAGCCGAGCGCCGCCGGCCAGGTCGGCATGGCTGACCACGCCGGTGCTCAGCCTGACCCCGCAACGCAGGCTGGGACGATTTCCAACACAGCCGCCAGGAGCTGACATGGGTATACGACTACTGCTGGCCGACGACCACCGGATGCTCAGAGAGGGTCTTCGACGATCCATGGGTGATGCCGGATTCGAGGTCGTCGGTGAGGCCACCGACGGCGTGGAAGCGGTCACGCTTGCGGCGGAACTGTTGCCCGACGTGATCCTCATGGATGTCACGATGCCCAACTGCGACGGCGTCGAGGCGTGCAGGCAGGTGAAGGACGCAGGGATCCAGTCGCGGGTCGTGATGCTCACCATGCACGCGGATCAGGACGTGCTCGCGAATGCGATCCGCGCCGGAGCCTCTGGCTACCTGACCAAGGATTGCTCCACCCGTGAGATCGCCGAGGCCGTGCGAATGGCAGCAGAGGGCGAAACGGTGCTCTCGCCGCAGCTGGCCCGCTCCATGCTCGAGGAGGTTCGTCGTCTGGACGAGCCTGTGAGCACCGCCATGGATGCGGAGAAGGTCATCTCGAAGCGGGAAGAAGAAGTCCTGCAGCTCATCGCAGATGGATGTTCGACACCTGAGGTCGCAGCGCAGCTGTACATCTCCCAGAAGACGGTGAAGAACCACCTGGCGTCGATCTACCAGAAGCTCGATGCGCGTGATCGCACCCAGGCGGTGCTGCAGGCGGTGCGCATGGGCATCGTCTCGCTGCAATAGGGCGGCATTCTCGGCCGAACGGACCCAGGGGAACCGGCCTTCGGCGCATATGGGCCATTTGAACCATCAAGTGTCCAGACGAACCGGCCGAAAGTACTTGGCAGAGGTCATCAGCCTCGCAAAGCACCAGCGAATTACCGAAGCACATTTACCAAACAGACCCACCAAGGAGATCTACCAATGGTCCAGTTCCAGTTCATCAAGGCGTGGCTCAGCGCACAGGCACGTACCGAACGTGGCGCCTCGCTCGTCGAGTACGCCCTTCTCGTGGCACTGATCGCGGTGGCATGCATCGCCGCAATGACGTTCCTGAAGGGCGGCATCGAGGACAACTTCTCAACGGCCGGCTCCGAGCTGACCTGAGTTTCCTCCAAAACCCAGACTCAATACCCGCAGATGGGGCCCTTCGGGGTCCCATCTGTTGGTTTTG
>JBPCTP010000492.1:0-4060 GCA_051011615.1 Microthrixaceae bacterium
TCGAGTCCGGTGAGGCAGCCGAGATCTGTGCCACCGCCGAGGCGACCGAATCCCATGAGGCAGCCCGGGTGGAAGCTGCGGCGAACACCATCTGGGTGACCGGCTGCAACAGCTGGTATCTCGACGACCGAGGAGTGCCGGCGGCATGGCCGTGGCCGTTCCAGCAATTCCGCGACGTGATGGAAGCACCCGACATGGCGGCGTACGAACTGCGCTGAGCCTGTGTCAGGGCTTCACGACCCCGTGGATCGGAGCGGGTTGGTCCGACTCGCCTGCCATGGCGGCAAGCAGGTCATTAGCTCCGTCGAGCCCGACGACCTTCCTGGGGAGTTCGGCAAACGGGTATCGACCGGACGCCAGTAGCTCGAGCGCTGCGGCGTATGCCTCGGCGTCCACTCCCAGTGCGCCCATCACGCACAGTTCCTTGTAGACGACTTCGTCGGGATGGAACCCGGGGGCCTCCGAATCGAAGCCACGTGTGCCGGCCACGACCACTCGAGCGCCCACCCCCGCGATCGAAATGGCCTGCGCGAACGCCGCCGGTGCGTTCGCCGTTACGTCGAGGACCACGTCAGCCCCACCCCCGGTGGCCTCCTCGAGAGCACCGGCAGCGTCGTTGTGTTCCACATCGACCGTCAGGTCTGCGCCGAACTGCTTGGCTGCGGCCAGGCGTTCGGAGTCCCGCGTGCCGTAGCCGGTCACCATCACGAAGCCGGCGCCCGCCTCCCTGGCGGCCGCAGCGGCGGACAATCCGCGGATTCCCGGACCCAGCACGGCAACGGTCTCGCCGGATCGCAGGTCGGGAATGGTCACGCCCCATCGGATGCCTGCGCCGATCGGATTGAACAGTGTGGCGACGACCGGGTCGAGTGAGTCGGGGACTTCCAGCAGGAGTGTGTCCGGCGCAAGGTGCTGGTGCGTGGCGTAGCCGCCCCACAGGTGGGGTTCCCGATCGGCGGGGACGAATCCGTACATGTCGCGGAGTCCATGGTTCGCGCAAAGGCGGTAGTCGCCGGTCAGGCAGGCGCCACAGCTCCCGCAGCGTTGGAACACCTCGACTGCCACCCGATCGCCGACTGACACGCCCCACCGATCTGCTGCGTTTGCGCCGAGCTCTTCGATGATGCCGACGGATTCGTGACCCGGAATGAACGGTTGGCCGCCGTGGAGCTGGCCCGACCATTGCTCGTGGTCGGTGCCGCACAACCCGCACGCTTCGACCCGCAACAGGCCTGTGTCGGGCGATGGCTCTGGCAGCGCGAACTCGGTCGGCTCGAGCCTGCGCGGCTCGGCGAGCACCAATGCGCGGGCCGACCCGGACATCAGGCGAGTGAGGATGCCTTGGCGAGCACCGCCTCGGCCTCGCTGACGACCGATCGAACCACGTCTGCGGCCGACATGAGTTCCTCGATTCCACCGACCACCTGGCCGGCCGGGTAGCACTCGCGTTCGGGATCCACATCGGGTGTGGTCTCGTCGCCGCCCATGTGCAGGGCGCCTTCGGTGATGGAGGTGACCATCTGTTCGGGGAACGGCTTCAGTTCATCCGCGCGGGACTTCTCCCACTCATCGGTGTAGGTGCCAGCGATCACTCGCATCGTCTTGCCCGAGTAGGCGCGGCTGATCGTGGTCTGGTCCTCGCGGGCTGCCAGGATGCGGTCCTTGAAGCCGGTGACGGCGCGAGCCTCATGTGTTGCGATGAATCGAGTACCCATCCAGACGCCGTCTGCTCCGAGCGCGAGCGCAGCGGCAAGGCCGCGACCGTCGTAGATGCCGCCGGCGGCGGCCACCGGCACCCTGTCACCCACGGCGTCCACGATCTGCGGCACCAGCGGCATGGTCGCGATTCTTCCCGTGTGGCCCCCGGCCTCGGTGCCCTGGGCGATGACGAGGTCGCAGCCGGCGTCAACTGCCCTCACGGCATGGCTGACCTTGCCGCACATGTTCGCCACGAGCACGTCGGCTTCATGGCACATCGAGATGACATCGGCGGGAACCCCCAGGGCCGCCACGAAGACCTTCGCCCCGCCGTCGATGATGGACTGCACCTGTGCCGGCAGGTCTCCCGGCATGGCTGTCAGCAGATCGACTCCGAAGGGCTTGTCGGTGCCGGCAGCGACTGCGGCAATCTCCTCGACCATCTGGTCGTCGCTCATGGCTCCCGCCCCGATGCAGCCGAAGCCGCCGGCTTCGCTGACCGCAGTCACGAGGTGGCTGTAGGACACGCCCCCCATTCCGGCGAGCATCACGGGCGCTTCGATCTCGAGCAGTTCTGTCAGTCGGGTCCGCATGTCACCGAACCTACGACCAACTAACTGACTCGTCAATCAGTAGGAGGCGACCGGACGGAGACTGGTGCGTTGGACCTCAGTTGCGTACCCCGTCGAGGACGAGTGACACGACGAAGTCGCCCAGCTCGTCCGCCGACATCGAATCGGACTCGCCGAGCCGGCGAATGGCGAACTGCCCGATCAGTGCAGCGATCGAGAATGCGATGACCCTTGGTGGGCCACCCGCGATCAGGCCCTTTCGTTGCGCATCCTCGATCAGCGATTCCAGGTCCCCGGAGAAGCGACCGTAGAGGGCGTTCTGTGAGTCGTCGGCCGTGCCGATTCCCTGGGCGCGCGACATGAGTCGCACGGCTTCGGGATCGGTGTCGAAGTACTCGAAGGTGGCGGCCACGGATCGTCGGATGGCCTTCTCCACATCAGGCGATTCGTCCGCACCCAGGGCCAGCAGAATCGCATCGCGCAGCGAAGACTCGACCTGCTCCATCAGCGCGTCGTAGAGCTCGTCCTTTGAGTCGAAGTACCAATAGACGGTTCCGTAGGAGTATCCCGCACGCTCGGCAACGTCGGAGATCTTGGTCGAGTGGAATCCCTTGTCGGCGAAGGCGGTCTTGGCGGCGGCGAGGATCTCGTCGCGGCGCTGTGCCTTGTCGGCCTCGCTGCCGGCTCGCTTTCGCTTCTTCGCAGCCATGGAACCCATTCTCGCTCGACCACCACCTGATTGACGGGTCAGTCGGCATGATCGGCCATCGTCGCTGGACGGTCAATGGCATCGGCGGTTCGAAGTGGCGGTACAGAGTGGGGGCCTTCATCCCGAGATCCCGGTGTCGCGCCGGCGATGTGTGCCACCGTTGGGCCCATGACAAGGCAATCGTTCACCAAGACGTTGGCGGTGGTGTGCTCGTTGTTCCTCATCGCAGGCGCATGCAGCTCGGATTCCGAGGGCGGGTCGGACAACGGCGCCGACAACGACGATGCCGACGCGCTGCCCGGTGACGACCTGCACATCAACGAGATCCAGATGCTGGGTTCGCACAACAGCTACCACCTGCCTGCCGAGGAGGCAGTTGCCAATCCGCTGTCCAATCTCGTGCCAGAGCTCTGGGAGACGATCGAGTATGAGCATCAACCGATCCCGGACCAACTCGAGGACTACGGCATCCGCCAGTTCGAACTCGACGTGTTCGCCGATCCCGACGGCGGCATGTTCGCCAACCCGGCGGCGTTCCAGCTGCTGGGCGGCGAGGCCCCCGACATCCCGGCCCTCGACGAGCCGGGTTTCAAGGTCGCACACATCGCGGACATCGACACCAACACCACTTGCGTGACCTTCGTCGAGTGCCTCACCCAGATCGAGACCTGGTCGAGTGAGAACCCCGGCCACCTACCGATCATGGTCATGGTGGAAACCAAGGGCGACGACCTTCGCTCGGGCGACGGCGGTTTCGGGATCGACATCGACGAACTCGACGCAGAGTTCTCCCGCCCCCTCGAGATGACCGAAGAGTTGTTCGAGGACCTCGAGGCGGAAGTCCTGTCGGTGTTCGGCGAGGACCAGATCATCACACCGGACGACATCCGGGGCGATGCCGACACACTCGAAGATGCGGTGCTTGAGCAGGGCTGGCCGACGATCGCCGACAGTCGCGGCAAGGTCATGTTCTCGCTGGTCGACACCGGAGAGTCCCGCGACCTGTACACCGCCGATGCCCCCAGCCTCGAGGACAAGTTGTTCTTCACATCCAGCGAACCCGGCCGGCCCGACGCAGCGT
>JBPCTP010000493.1:0-6395 GCA_051011615.1 Microthrixaceae bacterium
GTCGAAGATCGCTTCTGGCCGTGCACCCATGATCGACCCACTGTACCGGTCGGGACTGGATCTACGAGAACCGGTGCATGTGCACGGACTGGACCATGCCCACCGCAACGAAGGACATCATCACCGAGGATCCACCGTAGGAAACGAAGGGCAGGGGGATGCCCGTCACCGGCATGATGCCGAGGGTCATCCCGATGTTCTCGAACACGTGGAACAGGAACATCGACAGGATCCCCACGCACAACAGCGTGCCTGCCTTGTCCGGCGCCAGTTGGGCCGCGCGCCAGACCCGCCAGATCAGCGCCCCGAGGAGTCCCACGAGCAGGGCGGAGCCCACGAAGCCGAACTCCTCACCGACCACGGTGAACACGAAATCCGACTCCTGCACCGGCACGAAGCCGCCTCTGGTCTGCGGACCGTTCCCGAACCCGTAGCCGGTGAGCCCGCCTGACGATATGGCTGTCTGGGCCTGCGTGACGTTGTAGGACTACCCCTCGGTGGACAGGAAGTCGCTGAGGCGGTCCTGCTGGTACTCGTCGAGGGGTCCCGAACTGAGCAGGGCTGCAACCCCCAGCACGCCCAACACGGCCAGCAGCGCCAGGTGCCTCATCTGGACCCCGCCCACCACGAGCATTCCCAGTGCGATGGCGGCGAACACCAGCGCGGATCCGAGGTCGGGCTGCAACAGCGTCAGGCCGAGGGGTACTGCGAGCAGGCCCAGTGCGAACCCCAGGCGCCTCAGGTCCACGCGATCCACCCGGCCCAGGTAGGCGGCCACGGCGAGGATCGTTCCCAGCTTGGCCAACTCGGCCGGTTGGAACGACAGCGGACCGAGTCGATACCAGCCCGATGTGCCGTTGATCGTCGCGCCCAGCGGCGTCAGCACGCCGAGGAGTGCCACGATCGAAACTCCGTAGATGATCTGCCACCAGTCCATGACCCGGCGATAGTCGATCAGCGCCGCTCCGGCCATCAGGGCGAAGCCGATCATCACGAACACGATGTGGCGGTAGATCAGGCCGGTGCGGTCCTCTGTGTAGCGGGTCGCGCCGAAGACCATGACCGCGCCGATGACCGCGATGAGCGTCACCACACCGAGCAGTACGCCGTCGATTTGGCGCCATGGAGCGGTCAGATCGCGGGCGCTGAGGCGGGTGGAACGGGTCGGGGTTCCGAGCATCAGCGCACCCCCGCGCCAACATCGCTCGCGCCTTCATCGGCGCTCTGTTCAGTTTCGTCGGCACTGTTCGCGGCCTCGACCGCGGCGTTGAACTCCTCGCATTCGGAACGCTCCGGCTCATCGACCGGACAAATGGCGGGCAGCGTTCCGTTCGATGCCGGAGCCAGGATGGAGAAGGCCAGGGGCGCGGCCACCTCGCCACCGAAGCCCGACTCAGGAATGATGACCGAGATGGCGTAGTTGGGGTCCTGGCCCCCGACAGCGGGTCCCCAGCCGGCGAACACCGACGTGTCGGCCTTGTCGCTCACTTAGGCGGTGCCGGTCTTGCCGGCGAACGGCCAGGCCGTGGGGTCGGCCTGCCACGCCTCTGCAGCAGTGCCCTCGCCGCTCTGGGTCACGCCCTGTAGACCCTGAACGATTTCGATGTAGCGGTCGGGCGGGATGTCGACCCGTGCGATCTCCTCCGGCTCGATCGTACGAATGACCTCGTAGTTGCCTCTGGATCCCGGCTCGAGGGTCGGGTCGATCGCGCGGGTGGTCTGCAGCCCGACATGGGGCCTCATCACCGCACCGCCGTTGGCGAGGGTGAGTAGACGGAGTTGAGCTGAACTGGTGTGACGAGCACGTCTCCCTGACCCACACCGGTGTTCAGGTTGTCGCCGGTGAACCACTCGTCGGTCAGGAACAGATCCGGATTGGCTTCGTAGGCCTCCTTGCGGCGCTGTGGCGTGGGGATCCGGCCGGCGGCCTCACCGGGCAGGTCCAGTCCCATCCTCGATCCGAGACCGAAACTCTCCGCCGCGTCCTGGATCGGCGTCTCGCCGAAGTTGGAACGTCCGGACCAGAGGTTGTCCGAGATCCAGTAGTAGTAGACGTTCGAGGAGACGGTCAGCGACCTCGCCAGGTCGACGCTTCCGTGCGCTGCCTCGCCGGAGTTCGGGAACTCACACTTGCCGCCCTCACAGCCCGGGATCTTGTAGACACCCCCGTCGGCATAGGTGTCGTTGCTCGGACCCAGGAAGCCGGCGCGAAGGCCTGCGAGTGCGGTGATCGGTTTGAAGGTCGAGCCCGGGGCGTAGGTTCCCTGGGCAGCCCAGTTGAACAGGGGCAGGCCGGACGCCGGATCCTGCCATTGCTCCCAGA
This sequence comes from Microthrixaceae bacterium, assembly GCA_051011615.1. GTDB lineage: Bacteria > Actinomycetota > Acidimicrobiia > Acidimicrobiales > Microtrichaceae > JBPCTP01. The sequence continues at coordinate 2,324 of JBPCTP010000493.1, forward strand.
GCTCTGTCGGGATTCCGTTCACGATCAGGCGCGGGTCATAGCTCGGGAAGCTCGCCATGGCGAGGATCCCACCGGTGGTCGGCTCGGTTATCACCGCTGCTCCATTGGGCGCGTTGGTGCCCGTGTACCTGGCTCGCCTGCGAACGTCCTCGATCTTTGCCGCCAGCTCCGCCTCGGCGTGGGCCTGCAGGTCGATGTCGATCGTCAGCCACAGGTCATCGCCGGACTCCGGCGGTGTATCGGATACGACATCGAGCAGTTCACCCTTCGCGTTGACCTCTATGGTCCGCTCGCCGGGTGTGCCGCGCAGGTCCTGCTCGTAGGCGCGCTCAACGCCGGTCTTGCCGATCGAATCACCCGGCTCATACGGCTTGGGTTCAATCTCCGGCAGCGTGGTCGTCGTCTCGGGCACCGCATCCGATCCGGGCACCTCGATACCGCGGGCAAGTAGCTCGTCCTCGTTGATCTCGCCCACGTAACCGAGGATGTTCGCTGCCAACGCCCCGTACGGATACTCGCGGACGGTCTTTCGGTTGACGATCACACCGGGATACTCGCCGGCGCGTTCGACCAGGAATTGCTCCACCTCCACCGAGACGTCCTCGGCGACCGGCACGGGTTCCTGCGGCGAGTACCGCTTGTCCATGAAACGGCCCCACACGTCATCTGCGGTCGTGGGCACTTCCAGGGAAGTGAGTGCCGCGGCCGCTCGCTCGAATTCCGGCCAGAGGATCTCACGGATCTCCTCGATGTCCTCCTCCTTGGAGTCGTCCAGGCCGCCGATCTGCTCGCGAAGCGGTTCGCGGTCGAGGCTCACCACGATCGTGGTGCGATTGTCCACGATCACCTTGCCGTTGCGGTCGAGGATCCGACCTCGCGGACCCTCGGTCTGGATGACCCTCAACCGGTTGGACACCGACGTGGCCTCGAACTCCTGTCGTTCGATGCCCTGCAGGAACCACAGGCGCGCGAACAACGCCAGGAACAGCGACACCGCAACGATGCCGATGGCGCCCAGGCGCACCCGGGAGGAGTCAGTGTCCATCTGTTGCGATCATCTGGTCACCTACCGCACCGGACGGAGCTCGGGTTCGATCCCTGCCCAGCGAGCCACGGGCACGAGGACGGGACTGAGCACGGCGTTCCACACGGCCACGATTCCCACGATGCTCCACAACCGGTCGTCTCCTAGCGTTTGTTCTCCGAACAGGGCGGCTATCAGTGCGTATGCCGCCACTCCGACAGCTCCGCCGAGCAGCATGAGCCCGGCGTCGATCAGCCGGCTACGGCGGGCCACGCCGTCGGACAGCGCACCGATTCCATAGCCGGTGAGCCCGTAGGCCAGCGCAGTCACGCCGAAGCGACCCGGCAGGATGAGATCGGTGAGCAACCCTGCGACGAAGCCGACGATGGCTCCGCGTTCAGCTCCCCAAGCTACGGCCGTGGCCACTCCCACTGCCAGCATCAGCTCGGCGTGTACGGAGAAGACCCTCAGTTGGTCGAACAGTCCGAGTTGCAGCGCGAGGGCCACGAACAGCACCAGAGCCGTGCGCGCGATCATCGCCAGGCGCTCGGTCACGACGCACCCTTCACGACTCGCCCATCATGAGGGCGGCACCCACTTGAGTACCTGCACGACGTCGAGCTGGTCGATCTTGTCGCCCAGGTCCACCCGAAGGATCAGGCTGCCGGCCGCTTCATCGGGCTGGATCTCGCTCACGACACCCACGGGCAGGTCAGGCGGCATCACAGCGCGTTGCAGACCACTGGTGACCACGGCGTCGCCTGTGCTCACCTGGTCTGTGATCTCGATGCCGCGGTCGATCACGAACGGATTGTCCACTCCCGACCCATGGCCGATCCCCAGATCCTGGGTCTCCGCCACACGCACACCGATGGCGAAGGCGGGGTCGGTCATGAGCTGCACCACCGAGGTGGTGCGTGCCACCCGATCCAGCCGACCGATGAGGCCGGCCTTGGTCACCACAGGCATGCCCACCTCCAGGCCGGAATCCGCGCCCTTGTTGATCTCGACACGATGGTCGGTGAAGTTGTTTCTGGGTCCGCCCGTGAGCCGAGCCACCTCTGTGGGGATCTCCCCCACGAATCCGATGTCGAGCTGCGCCCGGAGTCGGTCGCGCTGCTCGATTGCATTGGCCTGTTCGATCGCCTGGCCCTCCAGCTCATCGAGCTGTTGGCGAAGCGCTTCGTTCTCTTCTTCCAGCTCGTCGTAGCCAGAGACGCCCTTCCATGCGTTGCGGAACGGCGTGGCGACCCAACGAACCGCACCGGCGACGGGTGACAACACATCGGACGCGACATTGCGGACCGGGTCGAAGGTGCCACCTCCGAGGGCATCGACGCTCACGAGCGTGATCGCGAGCAGTGAGATCACCAGCAGAACGCGGCGGGATCGGCGCTTGGGGCCGCCTTGCGCCGGCCGGACAGGACGCAGCTCCCCTACTCCCTCTCAGATGTAGGCAGCAGTCCCTCGAGGGCATCGAACTCCTCGAGGATCTGTCCTGAACCCAGTGCGACCGCATCGAGGGCACGGGGGGCAATGCAGATGGGCATGCCGGTCTCCGCAGCCAGACGTTCGGGCAGGCCCTTCAGCAGGGCGCCACCCCCCGCGAGCATGATGCCGCGCTCCATGATGTCTGCTGCCAACTCCGGTGGTGTTCGGTCGAGGGTGACCTTCACCGCGTCGATCACCGTGGTGACGGGTTCGGCGATTGCATCGCGGATCTCGATGGTCGAGGTGACGATCGTCTTGGGCAGTCCGGTCACGAGGTCCCTGCCACGCACCTCGGCCTGGAGTTCCTGTTCGAGTTCGCACGCCGAGCCGAGTTCGATCTTCACCTGTTCGGCGGTGCGCTCGCCGAGGGCGAGGCTGTACTCCTTCTTGATGAACAACATGATCGCCTCATCGAGTTCGTCGCCACCGACTCTCACCGACTGCGAGGTGACGACGCCGCCGAGGGAGATCACGGCAACCTCAGTGGTGCCACCCCCGATGTCCACGATCATCGAGCCGGTCGGGTCCTGCACGGGGAGGCCGGATCCGATCGCCGCAGCCATCGGCTCCTCGATGATTCGCACCGGCTTGCGGGCACCGGCATATTCAGCTGCGTCCTGCACGGCGCGCTTCTCCACCCCGGTGACGCCCGAAGGCACGCAGATGACCATCCGCGGCTTGGAGAAGCGTGACTGGTGCACCTGCTGGATGAAGTAGCGCAGCATCGTCTCGCAGATCTCGAAGTCCGAGATGACCCCGTCCTTGAGCGGACGCACGGCTTCGATGTGCGCGGGAGTGCGGCCGATCATCCGCTTCGCTTCTGTACCCACGGCCAGGGCACGGCCGTCGCCGGTGCGCACTGCCACCACCGAGGGCTCGCTGAGCACGATTCCTTCTCCGCGCACGTACACGAGTGTGTTGGCCGTACCTAGGTCGACTGCCATGTCTCGACCCAGGAGGTTGCTTCTCATCCGTGCCATGTGGGGATCCGGGGGCTTGGTTTCGATTGGGGCGGGCGGCTCACTCCGAGGCTAGCCGTTGACGGGCTGGTGGCCGGGGTGGAGTGACCGGGGTTTCAGAGCTTCGCGGCGCCGCAACTTTCGACACCGAACCGTAACATTGTGACCCACAGTGGCCGCCAGGTCCACTCGTAGTCACGGCTATGCGAACCAGAGGCCGATCTCCCGAGCGGATGACTCGTGGGAGTCCGATCCGTGCACGAGGTTCTCGTTGGTGATCGTGGCCAGGTCGCCTCGTATGGAACCGGGTGCGGCGTCGTCGACCTTGGTCGCACCGATCATGGTGCGCATCAGCGAGAAGGTGTTGTCGTCGGGTCCCTCGACCACCATTGCGACGACCGGGCCACTGGTGAGGAAGTCGACCAGCTCTCCGAAGAACGGCTTGTCGGAGTGCTCGTCGTAGTGGGCCTGCGCCAGTGGGCGGTCCGGCACGCGCATCTGCATGGCGACGATCTTGAGGCCCTTGCGTTCGATGCGCGAAACGATCTCACCGACGACGCCGCACCCGGTTCCATACGAGGCGACCTGGCCACGATCA
>JBPCTP010000494.1:0-4231 GCA_051011615.1 Microthrixaceae bacterium
GCCGTGGCCCTCGCCGTTCATCTGCAGCGCTCGCTTGCGGCCCAGGACGCCGAATACCACCGCAAGGATGCCCAGGATCAGCCCCAGTCCGTAGCAGAACATGGTCACAAGGGCGACAATGCCGAGCACCATCGCAGCGATCGCCAGGCCATTGCTCTGGACGGGCATCGGCGCGCCGTACGGCACCGCTGCTGGCATCTGCGGCTGGTATGGCACCTGCTGAGGTGGCAGGAAGTTGCCACCTCCTGGCGGAGTTCCGGGGGGCGGAGGTCCAGGAGGCGGAACACCCGGTGGCCGGCCAGGCGGAGGCGCCGGGTTTGCACCCGTCGGAGGGCCGTCGAACTGGGTTGGCTTCTCCCAGGGAGGCTCGGCTGGGGGACGCGGATCGGTCACGTTGGACCTACGCGGTCAGCAGTCGGGGTCCTGTAGGAATCGGTCCTCGTTGCAGACACCATCCGGTGTGTCGGAATTGAACTCGTCGAGCTGCTGTTCCCACTCGTCGAGGTCCTCCTGGATCTGATCGTTCACGGAATCGGCGAAAACCACCCAGGCGAGGAAGATGGCGATGCCTGCGATGATGGCCAACGCACCGGTGGCGATGCCGCCGATGGCCAGGCCCCTGCCATTGCCGCCCATCTCCTTGGACTTGTTCATTCCGATGATTCCGAGCACCACGGCACCGATACCCAGAAGGGCACCGCCGCCGCACGCCCAGAAGGTCAGCAGCCCGACGATTCCCAGTACCAGGGAGATGATCGCCATGGTGTTGCTGGGCGTGCCGGCGGGCTGCGCTCCATATGGCGCAGCTCCCGGTTGGAATCCACCTGGCTGGGCGGGGGGCATTCCGGGTTGTCCGGGCGGCATCGGGGGCGGTGGTGCACCGCTCCCGGGTGGCGGCGGACTACCACCAGGAGGAGGTGGGGTCGAACCCGGAGGTGGGGGATTGCCGGGTGGTGGCGCTCCGCCGGGCGGTGGAGGTGCTCCGCCGGGAGGCGGGGGAGCGGCGCCGGGTGGCGGTTGCTGCGGGGGTTCCGGTTGGTTCCCCCCGGGTGGCGGCAGATCTGACATTGGCGGTCCCCGTACCCGGGCGACGAAGGCCCGGGTGATCGTGTTGGGTGGTCACCCCAACGCTATCCAGAGTTGGACGAATTCCCGATGATGGTCACCGACGCGTTGGCACCCCTGCCGATGGTGTGGGCAAGTCCGACGCGGGCACCTTCAACCTGTCTGGGCCCTGCCTCGCCGCGGAGCTGGCGGACCACCTCCACCACCTGGCCGAGGCCCGACGCTCCCAGTGGCTCACCCTTCGACAGCAGCCCGCCGGACTGATTCACCGGCAGTCGGCCGCGCGGGCCGAATCCACCATCGGCCAGGATCGACTTCTGCTCGCCCGCCCGGCACAGGCCGAGTTCGTGCCAGACGAGCAGTTCGCGTGCAGCGTCGGTGTCCTGGCACTCGACCAGGTCCAGATCCTCCGGGCCCACCCCGGCAGTCTCGAACGCGTCGTTGGCAGCCAGCGTGCTGGGCGGCGTGATGGCGGTGTCGTCGATACCCGACAGGGGAGTCGACTCGTCGAGGATCGACCCGGGGAGGTGGCTGCGCAACGAGGCAGCCAACAGTCGGGGCGATTGCATCGGAGCCAGATCGGACCGGCGAAGCACCACTGCAGCGGCACCCTCGTTGGGGGCGCAGAGCATGAAGAGGTGCAGCGGGTCACACACCAGGCGCGACTGCAGAACCTCCTCGGCGGTGACCGCCTTGCTGAACATGGCATCCGGATTGTGCACCCCAGCCCTGCGGTTCTTGACGACCAAGGCGGCAAGGTCGTCCACTGTCAGGCCGTGCTCATCGATCAGGCGCTTGGCCCGAAGCGCGAAATACGCCGGGCCCGCAGACAAACCGGCTGACTCCATCCACGGCTCGAAGAACGACGAGCGGATCATCCCAGCGCCCATCTTCTCGATGCCGACCACGAGCACCGTTTCGTACTGGCCGGCCGTGATGGCGCCAGAGGCCACCGACAACGCCGCGCCTCCAGAGGCACAACCCGCCTCTACGTCAACGATCGGCACGCCGGTCAGGCCCAGGGCTCCCAGCACCCGGTGCCCGGACGCAACACCGCCATAGGCCGTTGCGCAGAAGGCAGCCTGGAAGTCACCACGGCCGATGCCGGCGGAGGACATGGCGTCGCGGAGTGCCACAGCGCCCATTGCGTGGGCCGATTCGCCCGCGAAGCGGCCGAAGGGATGTAGTCCCGCGCCCGCGATCGAGACCCCCTCGCTCATGGGCGCACCGTTGCGAACGCCCAGACCGTGCGGTCGATCCCGTCTGAATCCGGAACCGTGTCAGCGACGACCTCCATCGCCGCGCCCTTGGGCAGATCGGCAGGAGATTCACCGAGCACCCGGCCGATCACCCGCAGGCCCCCGGCCAGTTCCACCACGCCCAGTCCGTAGGGGACCCGCCCTGTGTATCCCGGTGGGGCTGCTGTCACCTCCGTGCAGTACCAGAGCTCGCCCGTGCGCGGCAGGTCCACCGTCTCGACGTCGTCTGCTCCCGTGTAGGGACACACCGGTCGGAGCGGGAAGTGGCTCAGTCCGCTGGTCGCGCTGCGTCCGCCCACGAGGACGACTCCGTCGTCATCGATGCGGAACATTCCATCGACGATCGGCCCCGCGTCCGCACTGCTCACGCCGGCGGACACTACATGTGTGCCGCGCCGGCCGCTGGCGTCAGCCCCGGCGCACCGAGGCCCGAACGGTCAGCTGGAACGGAGCTTGCGGAACTCGTTGCCGAGGCCGAACAGCCCGACTCCGATGAACACGAGCCGAATGCCGAAGATGATGCCAATGACCCGCACGGTGGCTCCCGGCCACGCAATGGCCAGTATGCCGATGACGATGGCGACAAGGCCGAACGCCAGTGCCCACCCCCAGCGCGGGTCTTCCTGACGGGACATCAGGGCGATCGCGCTCTGGAGCAGCCCCACGAGGATCAGCGTGATGCCGACGATCAGCGCGATCACGAACTCGCCGGCATCCTGCTGGGTCAGGACTATGACGCCGCCAACGGCCAGAAGGACACCGAGCAGGTAGCCGACCCACGGCTTCTCCCGGCCACTGGCCCAAAAGAACTCGCTCAGTGCGCTGATGAACAGCCCGATGGCCAGCAACACCACGACGACCGACTTGCTCAGGTCGCGTGACACGATCAGCCACACGCCCACCACCAGTGCACCCAGGCCGAGGACCATCAACACCAACCACGGATTCGGGCCACGAACGTCTACGTTCGGTGTGCGGCTGCCGGCGGTCTGGGCGGGGTCGGACATGACCTCGACAGTAGTGTCGCCGCGATGTTCACAGAGGGACCAGCAGGGGACACCGCAGCCCGATGACTGACGCACGAACCGGCCCAGTCACCTCGCTTCACGAGGCCGTCGGGCATGTGCGTCCGGGTGATGCGGTGCACGTGATGTGCTCACACACACGGTTTTCTGCGGCCGCACGGGCGATGGTTCGGCGCTTCTGGGGAACCGACCCCGGATGGACCCTCGTGATGCTGTCCCTTTCCAGCCTCGGCGCCCTCTTCTTTCCTCCGTCGGAAGGGGATCCGGGACTCGTCCGCAAGGTCGTGACCGGATACTCGGGCGACGTGTTTCCGAACTTCACCCCCAACCCGCGCTTCGCGAACGCGTATCTCTCGGGCGAGGTCGAGGTGGAGCACTGGTCGTTTCTCGCATTCGCACAGCGGATGGAGGCCGCCGCACGCGGGCTGACTGCCGTCACGACCGACTCCATCGCAGCTTCATCGATGGACGAGAACGACGGATTCGCTCGCGTCGCCACGCCATGGGGTGAGGTGGGAATGCTCGGAGCATTCGCACCGGATGTGGCCATCGTGCACGCAGCGGTCTCGGATCGCGCCGGCAACCTGGCGTTCCACCCACCCCTGCTCGAAGGCGTGTGGGGAGCCTTGGCCGCCAGGCGCGGCGTGATCGCAAGTGTGGAGCGTGTGGTCGACGACATCACCCCGTGGGCACACCTGGTGCGGGTGCCATCGCATCGCGTCCTCGCCGTGGCCGAAGCACCCATGGGTGCCCATCCCGGAGGTCTCTACGGCACCTTCACGCCCGCAGAGCCATACGCAGAGGACCTGGGGCACTGGGTCGCAGCGCGCGACGCCACGCGTGGAACCGATGCGCAGTGGCTCGAGTTCGTCGACCGGTGGG
>JBPCTP010000495.1:0-3167 GCA_051011615.1 Microthrixaceae bacterium
GGTTTAGGTCCCGGTGCCCTCAGGGGCTTGGGGGTTCGACTCCCCCCGTCCGCACTCGCAAGGGCCGGCACTATCGTGGCCGGGGTGAACGGACCCACGGCCATCCTGCTGCTGTCGTGTCCGGACCAGCCCGGAGTCGTCGCAGCGGTCGCCGACTTCGTGTGGCGCAACGGCGGAAACATCGTGGATGCCGAACAGCACACGGACCACACCGACCACGTCTTCTTCCAGCGAATCGAGTTCGAACTCGACGGCTTCGGAGTACCCCGTGCCGGAATTCTCGAAGCGTTCGCCGAGGTGAGCCAACGCTTCGAGATGAACACGACCCTGCGATTCAGCGACGACCGCCCCCGTACCGCCGTTCTCAGCTCGCGCGCGCCCCATTGCCTGGTCGACCTGCTGTCGCGAAACTCCGCCGGGGAGCTGCCCGCCGAGCTGGCGCTGGTGGCTTCGAACCACGTTGACCACGCGGACCTGGCGAGCGCCTTCGGAGTGCCGTTCCACCACGTGGCGGTGGATGGCGCCGATGAAGACGCGAAGGCGGCCCAGGAGCAGCAGATGATCTCTCTGCTGCAACGAGAGCAGATCGACCTGGTCGTGCTTGCCCGTTACATGCGGATCCTGTCGGCTGACTTCATTGACCGCTGGCCGACAGCGATCGTCAACATCCACCATTCGTTCCTGCCGGCCTTCGTGGGCGCACGGCCCTACGCGCAGGCCCACGAGCGGGGCGTGAAGGTGATCGGCGCCACCGCGCACTACGCGACTGCAGAACTCGACGCCGGACCCATCATCGACCAGGACGTCACCCGGGTGAGCCACCGCGACGACGTTCCCGAACTCACCCGTCGTGGCCGCGACCTCGAGGTGGTCGTACTGGCTCGTGCCCTGCGCGCCCACCTCGAGCACCGCGTGCTCGTCTGGGGCAACCGAACAGTGGTTTTCTCGTGAGGGTCCTGTCGTGAGGGTGCAGGACCTCACCACGCCAGCACTGGTGGTCGACGCGAGCACCCTCGACGCCAACCTCGATGCGATGTCCGCGGCTCGACCGGGCGATCGGCTGCGGCCGCATGTCAAGGCGTTCAAGTCCACGGAGCTCGCTCGACACGTGGCGCAGCGCGGCAACCACCACAGCTTCTGCTGTGCGACGCTTCGCGAGATGGAGGGAATGGCCGACGCAGACCTCGGCCAGGACCTGCTCCTGGCAAACGAGACCCTCGACCACGAACGCCTGCGCGCCCTGGCTTCACGGGGTAACTGTCAGGTGACAGTGGCCGTCGACTCACCGGAGACGGTTGAGGCCGCGGCCCGAACCGGCGCAGAGGTGCTCGTGGACGTCGATGTCGGCCTTCCCCGATGCGGCATCCCACCCGAGGGGGCCGGACGGATCGCGGAGCTTGCACGCAACGCAGGACTGGGCGTGCGCGGTGTGATGGGTTACGAAGGTCATGTGGTCGGCGATCCGGACCGAGCCGGGCGCGAGGCAGCCGTGCAGGAGTCGATGGCGCTGCTGCGCCGAGCCCTGGACGATGTGGGAGGCGGGATCACCTCCGCGGGCGGAACCGGCACGTTCGACATGCACGAACACACCGACGAGGTGCAGGCCGGCAGCTACCTACTGATGGACACGCACTACGACAACCTCGAACTGCCATTCGGTATTGCGCTCGAGTTGGAGGCCACTGTGTTGTCGGTGAGTCCCAAGGGCTGGATGGTGCTCGACTGCGGACTCAAGTCACTGGGCATGGACCACGGCGAGCCGACCCTTGATGGCTACGAGGTGTTCTTCTGCTCCGACGAACACACCACAGTGCTACCGGGATCGTTGCCGCTAACGCCGGTGGGCACCCGCCTGCGCGTGCAGCCCGCCCACGTGGACCCGACCGTCGCCTACCACGATGCCCTGCACATCCTCGATGGCGACGACGTCGTCGACACGTGGCGCATCGACCTGCGCGGTTGGTGACTCAGTCCCCGAGTTGCTCGGCGAGCGCCCGCAGCGCCCTGCCCCGGTGGCTGATCTCGTGCTTCTCACTGCTCGACATCTCGGCGAAGGTCCGCCCGTCGCCCTCCTCGGGCACGAAGACCGGGTCGTAGCCGAACCCAGATTCTCCCCGGGCCGCCGTCACGATCTGGCCCTCCACCGCTCCTTCTGCCACCAACTCGGTTCCATCGGCCATCGCGAGCACGATCGTGCACCTGAATCGCGCTCTGCGGCGGGGGTCGCCCACGGTCGCGCCACCCAGGAGCGACAGCAGCAGCGCCACGTTGTCTGTATCGGTCGCGCCCTCACCGGCAAACCGTGCCGAAACCACTCCCGGTCGGCCATCCAGCCCGTCCACCTCGAGGCCCGAATCGTCTGCGAGCGCCGTCTCACCGGTGGCGTCACGGATCGCCTCGGCCTTGAGACGCGCGTTGCCCAGGAAGTCCGGCTTGTCCTCCACGACCTCCGGTAGCTCCGCCGGACGTGGCACGAGTTCGAGTGCCTTGTCGCCCAGCACATCGCCCAGCACATCGTCCAACACTTCGCGCAGCTCTGCCGCCTTGGCCGGGTTGGCCGAGGCGAGGACGATCTTCACCGTCCGATGGGCCGCGGAGCCACCTCTATGGCCATGTATTCGCGCTGGAGATCATGGATCTCGGCTATCCCCTTCTCGGCAAGACCCAGCAGTGAATCCAGCTCCGCACGACTGAAGGGTTCGCCCTCGGCAGTTCCCTGCACCTCCACGAAACGACCGTCGCCGGTCATGACCACGTTCATGTCGGTCTCTGCGGTCGAATCCTCCGAGTAGGGAAGGTCCAGCCGCGCCTCACCGTCGATCACGCCGACAGATATGGCGGCCAGCAGGTCGGTGAGCGGGTCGGTGTCGATCAGGCCCTCCTGTCGGGCCCTCACGAGCGCGTCGGAGAGTGCCAGGTATGCGCCACATATCGACGCCGTGCGCTTGCCACCATCTGCCTGCAGCACGTCACAGTCGATCAGCACCTGGCGCTCCCCCAGCGCACGCATGTCGCAGACCGACCGCAGGGCTCGTCCGATCAGCCTCTGGATCTCCTGTGTACGGCCCTTCGGGCCCTTGGTCTCACGTCGGATCCGCTCCGGCGAGGACCCCGGCAGCATCGAGTACTCGGCGGTGACCCACCCCTCACCCTTGCCCTTCATCCAG
>JBPCTP010000496.1:0-2635 GCA_051011615.1 Microthrixaceae bacterium
CACCTGAACGCACTCCTGGAACGTGTCGCGGATGCGGATCCGAGGGTCGCGGCCATCGACCTGGCCAGTCGGATCTGTCCCACCGAGCCCTGTCCGACTGTGGTCGATGGAGTCGAGTTGCGTGCCAACGACGGCCGCCACTTCGACGACCGTCGATCAGCCCGCAAGGTCGCCGAGTGGTTGGCGGCGGACCTCATGGCGATCGATCTGTCCCGTCGGGGTTGAGGGTTGCGGCAACGTGCTGCTGCGGCGTTGCCACAACCCTTGCGTCGGGTTCTTGTCAGCTCGCTGCTGTGGTGCTGGTCGAGCCGGTGTCGCCACCATCGGCACCGGTGCAACCCTTCTCCAGGATCGCAGGGTCGAGTCCAGCACTCGCTGCGCCGCAGGGCTCCTGGCCCAGATCGCTCCACTTGCCGTCCTCGGACTCGAGGATCGCTCCCGACCCACTTGAGAGGGCGACGCCCGCGTAGCCGTCGGAGCACACATAGGAGGTGGCTGTCTCACCGGAGGGCAGACCGGCTGCAATCGCTGTTCCGGTACAGGGTGCCGTGCCGCCCGAGGGTGTGGTGGTCGAGGTCGTCGACGGGGACGACCCGTCGCACACCTGGGTGCCCGCGTCGGCGGCCGTGGTCAGCGCAGCCTGGGTGTCGGGCCCGACCTCACCGTCGGGGGTCAGGCCTTCGGCGGTCTGGAAGGCGACGATTGCAGCATCGGTCTCGGGTCCGACGATGCCGTCGTCGGCGCCCTGGTAGCAGCCCACCTCGGCGAGTTCCTTCTGGATCTCCTCGTTGTATTCCTTGGTCTGTTCGCTCTGGCCACCAGAGCTGGAGCCGCCCGAATCGTCTTCGGTGGTCGTTGTGGTGTCATCGCTGTCGTCGCTCGAGCAAGCACCTGCGAGCAACATCATCGATGCCGCCGCGGCTGCGAGGATCCGGGTGGTGGATTTCATCGGGCCTCCTGAGGTCCGCCGGTGCAATCCGGCCACTCCGGTCCGCATGGCCAAGCTAGAAGCGTCGACTGAGCAGGTGGTGAATGCTCAGCCGTTCAGGCTTCTGAGCACAGCGGTGGCGAACACCTCCGGTGCCTCGATGCTGGGGTAGTGGCCGATGCCGTCGAGCACCTCGAGGGTTGCGTCGCTGCGTCGTCGCGCGAGCCGATCGGCCATGGCGACCACGGCGATCGGGTCCTCGGCACCCCACACGATTCCGAGTGGTGACGGGTGTGTCTCGATGGCCCCGGTGTAACGGGCCTCGTTTTCGCGACGGTCCGACAGGTAGCGGATCAACCGTGGCAGCAGCAGGGCGCCGCCATCACGGGTCACGGATTCTGCTGCCGCCAGCAGGTCTTCGGGATCCGGGTTCGAGGCCACGGACTCCGCCGGGGCCATCGTGGCGGCCAGACCGGCAGCCAGCGACGATGCGTCGGGAGAGATTTCATCGGGGAGTCTCTCATCCGGCGCTTCCCAGAGGAGGTGCTGGGCAGGAGTGAGCTGGGCCATTTCCAGGTAGATCGACCCGTTGGTCACCACACGACGCCCGATCGAGACTGGTTTTCCGTCTGCTCGGAGTTCGCCTTCGAGGTGGCGCGCCAGGATCTCGCCGCCGACGGTGTCGCCCATGTCGTGGGTGAGCAGGTCGAACTCGGTCAGATCCAGAGCGTCGATGACTCCGGCGGTGGCGTCGGCCGAGGAACCGATCGAGTACGGCCGGTCGACCTTGGCGGAGAGGCCGAAGCCAGGAAGGTCGAACAGCACCACCCGCCGCCGGGACCTCAGCGCTCCGAGCACCGGTGCGTAGTCCACCGAAGAGGTCGGGAACCCGTGGATCACCAGCAGCGGAGGGTATTCAGCTTCGTTTTCGGCAGGGGAGTCGACCACGAAAACGGCCTCACCCCCCACCTGGACCGTCGTTCCCAATCGGCGCCATTCGTCGAGGTTCATGGCGCCAGCCTGTCACGCCACAGTCGCCGCCGGTCGCCGTTGCAGCGTCTCCGGTGCTCGGCTCCCGTGGCGTTGCCGGTTTGTCACCGTCTACCATTGAGGAGCTTCCGGGCTGCTTGAACCGGCGTCAGACGACCCCAGCCCCGATCCGCATCTACATCGTCTGACTGGCGCGCCCATGCGCCGAAGGAGCTCCGTTATGTCCGCAACACCCAAGTCACTCACCGAGGCCGACTACAAGGTCGCCGATCTGTCGCTTGCCCCAGCGGGTCGCAAGCAGATCCAACTGGCCGAGCACGAGATGCCGGGCCTCATGGCCATCCGCGCCGAGTACGCCGATGCCCAGCCCCTCGAAGGCGCCCGCATCACGGGTTCGTTGCACATGACCGTGCAGACAGCCGTGCTCATCGAGACCCTCACGGTCCTGGGCGCCGATGTCCGCTGGGCCAGCTGCAACATCTTCTCCACCCAGGACGAAGCCGCTGCAGCCATCGCTGTGGGCCCCGAAGGCACTGCCGATGACCCCAAGGGCGTGCCGGTCTTCGCATGGAAGGGCGAGACCCTCGAGGAGTACTGGTGGTGCACCGACCAGGCGCTGCGCTGGGACGGCGGCACCTCCGGTCCCAACATGATCCTCGACGACGGCGGCGACGCCACGATGCTCGTGCACAAGGGCACCGAGTACGAGGCCGCAGG
>JBPCTP010000497.1:0-2589 GCA_051011615.1 Microthrixaceae bacterium
CTCCACGTCATCGTTGGTGACTCCAACATGAGCGAATACGCCACCTTCCTGAAGGTTGGCGCAGCTTCTCTCGTGTTGCGCATGCTCGAGGACCCGGGCGTGGTGATGCGCGACATGACCCTGGAGAATCCGATCCGCGCGATTCGCGAGATCAGCCATGACCTCACACTCGAACGAACCGTTCGCCTTGCCAACGGCCGAGAAGTCACCGCGATGCAGATCCAGTCCGAGTACCTCGAGCGTGCCCTGAGATTCGCTCAGACCCATGACCTCAATCCGGAGGAGAAGCAGGCTCTCGGCATGTGGGAGCACGTGATGACCGGCCTCGCCGATGATCCCTTCGGCCTCAGCAGCGAGATCGACTGGGTGACCAAACACCAGCTGATCGAGGCGTACATGGCACGTCACGATCTCGAACTCGGAGATCCACGGATCGCATTGCTGGACCTGCAGTACCACGACATACGGCGAGACCGGTCGGTGTTCTACAAGCTGCAATCGGCCGGACGGGTCGAGCGAATCGTCACCGAGGCTGCAATCGACGAAGCAGTGGACCAACCTCCACAGACCACGCGCGCCCGCCTGCGCGGCGAGTTCATTCGCCGGGCCAAGGAGCGGAAGCGCGACTACACCGTCGACTGGGTACACCTGAAGCTGAACGACCAGGCCCAGAGAACGGTTCTGTGCAAGGACCCGTTCCGCGCCGAGGACGAGCGCGTGGATCGCCTCATCGAGGCGCTCTGAAGCCCGACCGTGCCGAATTTCCGCAAGGCGACCGTCCTCGAGGTCACGGAACAACGCAGGGGGCTGCAACGCATGAGTGTCTCGATGGAGGACGGCACCGAGGCGAGGGCCTATGCGCTCGTGGAGTTGACCGGCGCGTGCTCACCTGGCGACCAGGTCATATGCAACACCACCGCGGTGGACCGTTCACTCGGCACCGGTGGCTGGCATGTCGTGCACTGGAACCTCGCCAACCAGTCCCTTGACCTCCCCGGGCCCGAGCACATCATGAAGCTGCGATACACGAGCCTGCAGGCCGACGTCGGAACGTCGGAGCTCATGTTCCCCGAGCAGGCCGACCGCCCGTTGGAGGGGCAGCCGGTGATCGTCTGCACGTTGCATTCGCAGATGGCGCTCGTGGCACTCGGCTTCGCTCACGCCCGGCCCGACGCCCGCCTCGCGTACCTGATGACCGACGGCGCAGCACTGCCCATCGCGCTTTCCGACCTCGTCCACGATTTGTGCGATCGAGAACTCCTGGTTGGCACCGTCACCGCCGGCCATGCCTTCGGCGGTGACCTGGAAGCCGTGGGACCGGCCTCGGCGTTGGGACTCGCAGCGCATGTCCTGGAGGCCGATGCCATCGTGGTGGCGATGGGGCCGGGCGTGGTCGGCACCGGTACGGCGATGGGCACCACCGCGCTCGAGGCAGCGACCCTGATCGACCTTGCGGGCGCCCGCGGAGGCAAACCGGTGCTGTGCGTTCGAACCGCAGCCGCAGATGGAAGGCAACGACACCTCGGCGTTTCTCACCACGTGCACTCCGTGCTGGATCTGGCAGGCACCAAGCCGTTGGTGGCAGAAGTGCCCGAGGCGCTGGATGAGACCACGAATCTGCTCGCCGAGACCCGCGCTGTCGGGGACCTGCCGGACCCCGCCGCGCTGCTGTCCCAACAGGGCATGAACATCACCACGATGGGTCGTGGTCCCGCCGAAGAGCCCACCTTCTTCACAGCGTCCGTTGCCGCAGGCGTCCTCGCAGCTCGTCTGTGCCCCTAGTGTCGAATCCGATGGACAAGTTCACCCGTCTTCTCACACTCGTGGCACTGCTCGAACAGCGCGAGCAACCGCAGACCTTCGAGGAGATCAAGGAAGAACTCGGCCCCGACGCCTACCCCCAGCGAAATCCCGAATCCGCCCGCCGCAGCTTCGAGCGCGACAAGGACGACCTCCTTGCGATGGGGGTTCCGCTTCGGGCGGACCCGATGTGGGACGACCCGTCCAACACGGGATACACCATCACCCGTGAGCGCTCACGCGTTGCCGACCCGGGTTTCACACCTGCGGAGATGGCGGCGCTTCGAATGGCCGCAACTGCATTGGCGCTTCGCGAGGATGGCGTGAGTGAGCTTGCAGATGCATCGGACGGACTTCGCAAGTACGGCGGCATGGCTGCCCCATCAGCCGAAGCCGCAGGCACTGGAGAAGCAACTGTGGCCGAGATCCGACTCGACTCCAATATCACCGAGGTCTTCGGCGCCGTTGTCGAGAGACGCCGGATCGCGTTCGCCTACAACGACAGAACGCGACAGGTCACCCCGCTCCAGCTGTCCTCGATCTCGGGAAACTGGTATCTCAACTGCCATGACCACGAAGCAGGCCAGTCGCGCACCTATCGCCTGGACCGCATCGAGGGGTCGGTGATTTCCGCCGTAGACGAGTCCGGTGCTGCGCCTGCCGGCGAAGCTCGGGTCGTCGAAACCCAATCGGGGACGAACCGATTTCGACCATGGGAGTTCGGTGATGGGGATGCGCAACTTGTGCGGGTCCGCCTCGATGCACCCGCGGCAAGCGTCGCACTTGCGG
>JBPCTP010000498.1:0-4050 GCA_051011615.1 Microthrixaceae bacterium
GGAGGGTGAACCCGTTGCGTGGGTGCCAGTGTGAGGGCACGGTGGCGTGGCTCTGAACCCAACCCGCACCGAAGCCTCGGTACGGCGCCATCGAACCTAGCATTTCGGCCACTTCCGGACGCGATGAGCGCGATGTGGACGTCCGGGGAGCTCTGGTTGCGTTCGAGCAACACTGGAACGGCCATCGGATGAATTGGAGGTGGCCGGTGGGTGACCCACGATCCGGGCGGGCCGTTCAGGGGGGAGCCAGAAGCTGTGGGCGAACCGCCGCAGTCCAATCGAACGCAGCTCCGACCTAGTCGAGGGCTGCCTTGTATGCGGCCAGCGCGCGCTCTCGTGCCGGTGCGTGCTCAACGATCGGTTCGGGGTAGTCCGCGTCCGCAGGATCTATCCACTGCGACACGAAATCGCCCTCGGGGTCCCATTTCTGCTGTTGTGCGGTCGGGTTGAACACGCGGAAGTAGGGCGCAGCATCAAGACCGGTGCCGGCGACCCATTGCCAGTTGCCCACGTTCTGGGCAAGGTCCGAGTCAATGAGGTGATGGCGGAAGAATCGCTCGCCCTTTCGCCAGTCCACGAGTAGATCCTTGACCAGGAAGCTGGCGCAGATCATCCGCAGCCTGTTGTGCATCCAACCCGTTTCGACGAGCTGGCGCATGCCGGCGTCAACGATCGGGTAGCCCGTGCGTCCGGCACACCATGCCGCAAACTCGTCCGGGTCGTCCTGCCAGTCGATCGCGTCATACTCGGACCGCACCGCGCGGTCGACCATGGACGGCATCTCCCACATCATGTGGGTGTACCAGTCCCTCCATGCGAGCTGTCGAACGTAGGCGGCGCGGCCCTTGGTGGAGGTCCCGACTTCCTCGGCGATCCGCCGCGCGGCGATGGTGCCGAACCTGAGGTCGGCCGACAGCTGTGAGGTGCCGGCCATGGCGGGGATGTTTCGCGTCTCGTCGTAGTCGTCCACCGACGCGAGCCAGCCGGCCAGCCGCGCAACGGCCGCACCCTCGCCCGGCGCCATGCACGGGGAGCCTTCGGGCTCGGGAGGTTCGACGCATTCACCTGTGAGCTCGCCAGCTGTAAGCACCTCTGCGTCGCCCGGTTCGGGCCAGTCGTCGAGCACCGTGGCCTCCCACCTCTTGTGGAATGGTGTGAACACACGGGACAACGTGCCCTGCTTGGTGAGCACTGTTCCCGCGCGGTGAACGGTGCGTCCCCACCACGGGTGCACCTTCACCCCGTGTTGCTCGGACAACCGCTGGGCCACCAGAGCGTCGCGCTGCTGCGCCAGGCGGCCGACATCTGCGTTCAGGTGCACCTCCGACGCCCCAACATCAGCGACGGCTTCGACGACGGCCGCCGCCGCAGCCTGCGCCAAAGGGAGACTCTCGTCGGCGCTCCGTACGACGAGCTGCCCGCCGAACTCGCGCAGGCTGGAATCCAGTGCGCCCAGGTGTGCGCTGAACAGGGCCCGGCGGTGGACGCCGCCGCTTTGCATCAGTCGGCCATCGAGTACGAACAGCGCCAGTACACGGTCGTGTCGGGATGTCGCAGCGGCCCACGCCGGGTTGTCGTCGAGTCGTAGGTCCGACCGGAACCACACGACGGCCGAGGAGGAATGCGAAGTCACGACCGCCATGCTGGCCGGTCGATCAGTGCTTGGGTACGCGCCTCACGTCCAGGCGGGTCTGCTCAAGCAGCGAACGCATCGCAGCAGCCTCACTCGGCTCAGCCCGGCCCGGGGCCAGGAGGTTGTGCCGTTCCTCCGGATCGCTGCCGAGGTCGTAGAGCTCCCACTCCGGCGGAGCAGGTTCGCCGGAAGGCTTGCGGATCCCTTCGAGGGGTCCGGTCGGCCAGGGCTTGTCCGAGGCTTCCTCCCAATCCGCAAGACGCTCGTAGTACTGGTTGATCTTCCACAGTCCGCCATCCGCGGCCGGTGTGGCCACCAGTGACTCGACACAGGCGGGCATCCGGACCGACTCGTATGCCTCGCCAGTCATGGGGTTCTGTTGGTTCAGTCCCTCGGTCATCTGGTCCTCGGTCATGAAGTACACCGGGTCACTCGGCTGCGGTGCGGAACCGGTCAGGGCAGAGGAGAGGTCCCTGCCAGGAAGGGCTTGCGCCTCGGTGTGGGTCGCTTCCAGATCGGTGAGGGTCGGGTCGTGGTCTATGCCCGCAAGACCGAGCAGTGTCGGCATCACGTCGAGGTGACTGGTCGGGTTGCTCCACCGGCCCGCCTCGATTCCTGCGCCCGACAGGATCAGCGGTACGCGAGTGGTTTCGTCGTATGCGTTGTACCACTTCTGCTGAAGCCCGCCATGTGATCCGAGTAGGTCTCCGTGGTCGCTGGTGAACAAAACGATCGTGTCGTTCGCGAAGCGGGTTCGGTCCAGCCGGTCCAGCACTGCTTCGATCTCGCGGTCGACCAACTCGTGCAGCCAGTAGTACATGGCCCGGTAGGCCGCATCCGGGGGTTGGGGCCAGAAACACTTGTCGTAGACGTCCTTCCACTGCCGCTGGGCGCTCGGGCGGTCGTCGAGCGAGTCGCCGTCCGACGGTGCCTCGGCGACGTCCAGGTAGCCCTCGGGCGGCTTCGGCATTCCGAGCATGTCCCAGGGTGCGCCCCAGAGGTCGATGTCATGGGGGTTCACGAAGCTGGCCACGGAGAGCCACGGCCGGTCGTCGGTGGACGCCTCCAGCTCGTCGAACAGCTCACCCACCTGTTGGGTGAAGACCGGGTCGCGCAGGATTCCGTAGTCGCCGGGAAAGGCGCCGTGCGGTTCGCGGCCGATCCAACCCGAGAACCCGAACTCATCCAGTGGGTCCACTCGTCGGTATAGGTCCTCGATCTCGCGGAGCCGGTTCCCTTCCTTGTCGGTGGTCGCGAGTCCCTTGTGATCACCGGGACGCCGGATGTCCTGGTGGGTGACATGCCACTTGCCGCGGTAGTGGGTCTGGTATCCGCCGATGCGGAACCAGTCACCCAGGGTCGGCACCGTGTAGGGGTCGAGCCAGTGGATGCCGGGATCGTCCGCCGACTTGGCGGTGCCATCGGTGTTCGAGTTGCCGTGCAGCGTCGGAAGCTGTCCGGTGAACACCGTCGTGCGGCTGGGCACGCACGCGGCCGAGGCCGTGTAGTGGCGCTCGAAGGAGACACCCGTCTTGGTCAGGCGTTCCCGTGCAGGCAGTTTCTCGGAGCGCCACTTGCGGATCGTGTCCGACTCATAGCGCGGCGGATACCGCTCCTCGTCGGTCATGATCCACAGGATGTTGGGTCGGGTCATCGATGCTCCTCGTTGGCTTGCAAGATACCGGCCAACGAGGTGTCAGGTGCTCAGAGGATGTTCGTGGTGCCAAGGCTCGGGTTGCTCACGTCCGCGTAGCAGTACGAGGTGGTGTTGACCGCTCCGATGACCGGAACGCTGACTCGGGTGCTGAAGATCAACGAGGCATCGGTGTAGCCGGTGCCGGCATACTGGGTCTGGATCGTGGATCCCGCAGTGCCGGTGGCCTGCAGTACGGCGGTGATCTTCGGGAAGTTCGCTGTCACGCCGGGCGCCAGCGAGCCCGGCACGAACAGGACGATCTCACCTGAGTCCTCGGTCACCGTCGGAGCGCCCGATCCCAGATTGCTGCCGCCCGAGAGGCTGGCACTGACGAACGCCGTACCCGCCGGAACCGTGAACTTGTAATACAGGTTCGCGATGTAGCTGATCGGGTAGCCCCCGCCGGAGGTGGGCACGTCCATCGAGTCAGGCGTGAGTTCGATCTCGAACGTGGATCCTGATGCCACTGAACCAGGAGCCGAGACTGTTGCACCGGTGGCGTTGGGGTCGTAGGACGTCTGGCCCACGGCTGACGTCCTACAGGTCTTGTTCACTGCGGTGTACACAGTGGCTGACGGGGCGGTCGTCGTGGTCGACGTGGGTGTTGTGGTGGTTGTCACCGGCGTGCTGGAGATTGGCGTCGCGGTGCCGTTGCCCCACGCCTCGAGCACCAATCCGTCGGCTCCGGCCCCACCGGCGGTTCCGGTGTTTCCACCTGCGC
>JBPCTP010000499.1:0-2793 GCA_051011615.1 Microthrixaceae bacterium
TGGTGACAACACTGAGATGACTGTTGAGTTGATCGCTCCGATCGCGATGGATGACGGTTTGCGGTTCGCGATCCGTGAGGGTGGCCGCACTGTTGGTGCCGGCCGCGTCACCAAAATCCTCGAATAGGACGAACTACCGAGAAACGCAACGAAGGGGCGCCCAAAGGGTGCCCCTTCGTTTGCGTTTGGGGGCCGAAAAAGATGGACCAGAACCACTACGACCTACTCGTCCTGGGTGCGGGAAGCGGCAACATGATGCCCTTCGAGGAGATGCCCGACTGGCGGGTGGGCATCGTCGAGCCTGACCGGTTCGGTGGGACGTGCCTGAACCGAGGCTGCATTCCGTCGAAGATGTTCGTGTACACCGCAGACCTTGCCGAGGCAGCGAGGCAGGCCACCGACTTCGGGGTGCAGTCATCGGTAGGGGGCATCGACTGGCCGGCAATCCGTGACCGGGTTTTCACGAGGATCGACCCGATCCACGAGCGAGCGGTCGACCATCGCCGCAGCACCGGGGTCGATGTGATCCAGGCCCCGGCACAGTTCGTGGATGTCCGAACCGTGGAGGTCGGTGGGCAACGCCTGACTGCAGACCGAATCCTGGTCGCAACCGGCTCCCGCCCGGTCGTTCCGAGCATCCCGGGTCTGGACGGGGTTGCCTTCCACACCTCGGACACGATCATGCGGCTGGAATCATTTCCCTCGTCCCTGCTCGTGATCGGTGGGGGCTTCATCGCATCAGAGATGAGCCACGTATTCGGTGCCCTGGGATCCGAGGTGACGATCGTCGGACGCTCCGATCGTTTGCTGCCCACCCATGACGACGAGATCTCGAGGGCATTCACAAGGCGTTACCAGGAGCGCTTCGAGGTGCTGTTGAACAGCGAGGTCTCCTACATCGAACCGGGTGGTGTCGGATGTATCGCCACCGTGGACACGCCTGCCGGTTCACGTTCGGTGTCCGCAGAAGTCGTGTTGGTGGCTACCGGTCGTCGGCCGAACACCGACCTGCTCGATGTTGAGGCGGGCGGAATGACGCTGGACGACCATGGTCATGTGGTGACCGATGCCGGGTATCTCACCACCGCCGAGAACACCTGGGCGATCGGTGACGCGACCAACCACTTCCAGCTGAAGCACATGGCGAACGCCGAGACGAGAATTGCCATCCACAACATCACCCAACCGGGCGACGCGAAGACGGCGGCCTTCGGTCCGGCCCCGTCAGCTGTGTTCGCCGACCCCCAGGTGGCGACGATCGGCGCCACCGAACAACAGCTGGAGGCGGAGGGTGTTGAGTACCTCTCCAGCACGAGGCACTACCAGACAACTGCATACGGGTGGGCGCTCGAGGACACGACGAGCTTTGCGAAACTCCTGGCCGACCCCCACACGAGGATGGTTCTGGGCGCCCACATAATCGGACCCCAGGCAGCGACTCTCCTCCAGCCACTGGTGCAGGCCATGGCGCTCGGGAACACGGTTGACCAGCTCGCACGTGACGTGATCTACATCCACCCGGCACTCACCGAGGTCGTCGAGAACGCGCTGCTGGACCTGTAGCGAGCGACCCCACCCTGGTGATCCTCGAGGGTTCCATCGGCTCCGCTGGCCATGCGGATACGGGTTTCGACATCCGCAGTTGCCCGCGAGGGCCGGGCATAACACAGGCCGTGTCACCGAAGCGGGCGCCTCGATCGTCCCACGTTCCTATACATCCAAGCGGACGGTGTCTCCGAGCCCGATGACGCCGCCCTCGAGGACTCGAAAGATCGAACCGGCGCGGCGCCGCAGTGCGGCTGCGGCTCCTGGACCGATCTCATCGTCGAGCAACCTGCACGGTGCCGCGATCCGGACGACCTCCAACTCCACCGGCCCGATCGCTATTTGCGTTCCCGGCGTACTCGGAACATCGCCCTCGGAGATGGTGATGTTGCGGCGTGTCCGCTGCGGCTCGATCTCCTTCCCCAGTATCCTGCTCGCCTCTTGGAGGGCTGTCGCGGACTGGACACTGACATGTCGATGGCGGGTGCCGTGGTAGCGGTCTCCGACAAGGCCCCGGCCGCTCTCGGCGACCACTTCGCCAACGGCCTTGGTGGGCAGGCGGGAGGCCGGGGCGATGTGGATCGACAGCACGACCGGACCGTGGGTGGCGTTGGCAATGGAGTGGCTCATCGAGGGCCTTGCGCTTCCTGTGTTTCGGGGCATCGGGCGACGCGAACCGGGAGGTCATGGCCGTTGGACAGCCGTCGCCGGGTCTGCAGTCCAGTATCCCCGAGCCGGCGCCCCATTCTTCTCGTACCATCGGAAGGCGTGGAATCGACGAGGGTTGACCGGTGGTTGCACGCAGTTCGGGCGCTGAAGACCAGGACCGCGGCCAGCGAGGCGTGCCGAGGCGGTCACGTCAAGGTGAACGGAAAGGCCGCCCGTCCATCCACGCCGCTGAAGCCGGGGGACAGGGTCGTGGTGAAGGGTGTCCGTGATCTCGATCTCGAGGTGGTGCGGATCATCGAGAAACGCGTGGGTGCGTCCGTCGCGGTGGGTTGTTACGTCGACCACACGCCACCGCCACCGCCGAAGCCGGAGCGTGTTCCCGAGCCGTTCCAGCGCGACAGCGGAACCGGTCGCCCGACGAAGAAGGAGCGGCGCCAGCTCGACCGCCTCCGCGGCCGCCGCTAGTTCGCCATCCTCACTTGGCCTCGTCAACCGGTCCGCGGGTACAGTTGGCACTCGCATCCGGCGTACCGGGTGTTCGTTGTTTGACAGTCGATGACCCCCGGGCCCGGCCGCTGC
>JBPCTP010000500.1:0-5687 GCA_051011615.1 Microthrixaceae bacterium
GACCGGCACAACGATTGCCACGAGGCCGTAGGTGATGCCTGACACCAGGCGGGCGCCGAAGCGCCGGCGCAGGTCCAGCAGCAGCCACAGCCCACCCAGGCCGATCAGGTACACCGACACATAGCGAAGCATGAAGCCGAACCACACGAGCGTTGCGGCCGCCACCAGCCATTTCCGGTTGCCGGAGTCCCAGAAGTTCATGAGGGCGAGCAACCAGGCCACGACGATCACTGCGAAGGCCAGGTCTGTCATGAGCAGGTGACCGAAGCCGATGGTCGACGAGCCGAGGCCGATGACCAGGGTGCCCGCAAGCACGAGCCTGGCGTCCGGAACCACTCGTCGCAGCAGGCGGTAGCCCAGCGGTACCGCCACCGCGGCCGTGATGGCGTTGAGGAGAATCGCAGCGCCCACCGTGTCGAGCGGCGTCACCTTCGCGATCAAAGCCATCAGCGCAGGCCACAGCGGCGGCCAGATGGTCAGCTCCTCTTCGAGGAAGTACGAGAGGCCGTCGCCGGCGAGGATCGAATCGGCAATGGCGCGGTAGCCCACTCCGTCGTCGCCCGACGCGATCCCTCTCGCGTTGGCCAGCAGTACCAGCAGGAACGAGCCGAGGGCGATCCACTTGACCCAACGGCCGACATCCAGCGTCGATCGGCCGTCTTCGGCGCCGGGTTCGGTGGCACCCGGCCCCATGGCCGGTCGCTGTGAGCCGTGGGTGTCGCCACCCACGGTCAGGGACTCGCGCGCCCGTGTGTCCGCATCGTCGCTCACAGGATCGTCCCCCAGCTGCCTTCGAGCACGGCACAAGTGTCAGGCCTTGTACGCCGGCCGCACAAGTCGAGTCCGCCGCGTCGGCCCACACCCGTATATTGGGAACGTGAACTGCCCGTCCTGCGCCGCGCAGAACGCGGACGATGCACGTTTCTGCTCCAGCTGCGGCCAACCTCTCTCCGGCACCGTCGAGGAACGCCGCGTGGTCACGGTTCTGTTCGCGGACCTGGTCGGATTCACCTCTCTGTCGGAACACCGCGATCCCGAGGCGGTCAAGAGGGTGGTGGACGGCGCCTTCGAGCGTCTGGTGGTCGACATCACCAGCTTCGGAGGGAAGGTCGACAAGATCGTCGGCGACGCGATCCTTGCGCTGTTCGGTGCGCCGGTCGCGCACGAGGACGACGCCGAACGTGCTGTTCGTGCAGCGCTTCGAATGCAGCAGACGCTCGCTGCCTACTGCGCAGACACCGGTTTCGAGATCCGGATGCGCGTCGGTGTGAACACCGGTGAGGTTCTGGTCGGCGCACTGCGTGCCGGCGGTGACTACACAGCCATGGGCGATGTCGTGAACCTGGCGTCGCGATTGCAGACGACGGCGGAGCCCGGCGACGTCATAGTGGGCGACGCGACCCATGCCGCCACGGTCGACTCCATCTCCTATGAGGATCGCGGGCAGCTCACTGCAAGAGGTCGCGAACAGACCGAACACGTTTGGGTGGCGCGGACCCCACTACGTCCGCCGGGGCCGAGGCGCGAGGTTGTGCACACCCCGCTCGTGGGGCGCGAGGCCGAGCTTGCGACACTGGTCAACTCCGCGAGGGGTTCCATCCGGCACGGTCGCGCCGAGTTGGTGGTGCTGATCGGTGAAGCCGGAGTGGGCAAGACGCGCCTCGCCCACGAGTTGGCCGATGTGCTGGCCAACGAAGATGAGGTGGCTGTGTTCGAGGGACGCTGCCTGCCCTACGGAGAGGTCAATCCCTGGTGGCCGATCGCCGAGGTGTTGCGCGGGGCGCTGTCGATCGAGCCAGGGGATTCGCTCGACCAGGCACTTCAGGTGACTCGCAACGCCGTGAGGGCCCAGATCAGCGAGGATGCCGCAGAGGTCGATGCGGTGGTGGACGGCCTGCTGCACATTCTCGGCTACGACGGAGCCCTGCGCGAGCTGGACGGCACCGCGGCGCGGGCCGAGGCCACCAGCGCACTGCTCGGATTCCTGGAAGCCCGACTGGCCAACGGTGCCGTCATGATCCGACTTGCCGACCTGCACTGGGCGGACGACGACGTGCTGGCTGTCATCGACGAGCTCCTGCACCGCATGGCACGCCAACCCTTCGTGCTCGTCGCCACCGCCAGACGCGCCCTGCAGGAGCGGTGGTCGCCGCGGCCGGGCAGATTCAACAACCTGCTGCTGAACGTCGATCCACTCAACCGCGATTCGGTGGCACAGCTTCTCGGTTACCTCACCGATGGCACGCTCGGCCAGGACGCAGTCGATGTGCTGCTCGATCGCAGCGGCGGCAACCCCTTCTACCTCGAAGAACTCGTCACACTGCTGCAGGACACCGATGGCGTCGCCGATATCGGAGCCGCGCCGTTGCCCGAGACCCTGCGAGGACTCGTGGCAGCACGCATAGATGGCCTGACCAGTGACGAACAGGACGTACTCGGCGACGCTGCTGTGTGGGGCACCTCCGGCGTCGTGATGGTGCTGGACAAGATCGCCGAGGCGGCGCGTGGGGTGCCCTCGGTGGCAGCTCAGGTGGCGAGCCTCGCCGAGAAGGACGTTCTGGTACTCGACGGACCCCGATGGGAGTTCCGCTCCGACCTGGTGCGTGAGGTCACATACGCACGGCTGACCAAGCAGGTGAGACTGGGCGCACACGCCGGAATCGCCAGATACCTCGACAACACCCTGAGTGCTTCGAGCGCCGACGATGCGACGGTCGATGTCGTGACCCGGCACTTCACCGAGGCAGCGTTGCTGGCCACGGACATCTCGGGCGGTTCGACAACCGAGGAACTGACCGGACGTGCCGTGCACTGGCTGAGGGAGTCCGCTCGCCGGGCAAGCGCGGGTGGCTCCTGGCCGCTGGCGGTCCGGCTGTACTCGCGAATCCTCGAGATGAGCGATGAAGGCGACGTCAGGCTCAATGCGCTCCTGGGGCGCTCCACTGCATATGCCGAACAATGGGATCCAGTACCTGCGGAGGTGGACGCACGCGCTGCACTCGGCCTGGCCGACGAGGCGGGTTCGTCGGCGCTTCGAGCCAAGGCACTGCGGCACCTCGCGGCTGCAAACATGCGAGCGGCTCGCTGGGAGGACTCCGATCGTCACCTGGCCGAGGCGTTGGGAATCGAGGACAGCCTCGGCGACACGGGCAGCAGGGGTGAAACGCTGCGCCAGCAAGGGCTGTCCCAGCTGCTCCGAGGCGATCACCGAGCGGCGGAGACCCCGATTCTGGGCGCGCTCGAAGCCTTCAGGACCGTGTCTGATCGTCGGGGTGAGGGATGGGCGTTCCAGAGCCTCGCCTGGATCGCCTTCGGTGATGGCCGTCTCGAGCGCGCGGCGGAGTACATCGACGCTTCGTCCACGGCGCTGACCGAGGCGGGCGACCGCGGCGGGCTCCAGTGGACCAACGGGCTCGACGCCTTCTTGTGCTTCGCGGCCGGCGACTTCGAGCAGGCCTCGGAAACGGCGCAGCGCGTCCTCGAGGAGTCCGAGCGCCGCGGCGACCGGTTCGGACTCGGGATGATGTATCTGCTCATCGGCGGCGTCGAGTTGTGGAGCGGGCATCCCCTGGCGGCTGTGGGCAGCGCGCGGCGGGCGCTGGACGCGCTCGACCGACGAATCGCAATTGTCGGCGTGGAGCAGGCTCTGACGTTGCTCGGGCGCGCGTTGGTGATGAGCGGAGATCTCGAAGAGGGATTCGACACCCTCTCCACAGCGATCGAAATGGGATCGCAGATCACCATGGGCATGGGCCGCGACGTCGGCCTTTCGACCGAAGTCCAGGTGGGACTACCGGGCCGTGTGCTCGGCGAGCGGTTCGCGATTGCCGAGGTGCCCTCCCCGACCGCGCTGCTCTGGTTGCTCCAGGTCGGACGCAGCGCCGAGGCAGAGGCGCTCAGGGACCAGGTGGTGGCTCTCGGGCCCGGAAACGTGGTCGCCCTGGCCGTGGTGGACGCGATCATGGGTCGCAGCGACAGTGCGTTGGCTGCGCTCGAGGGGTTTGCCGAGCTGCACAAACCCACCTACAACGATGCCGCCTGGGCCGATCTGCTTTCGGGCCTGCTCGATCCGGGCGCTGATGGCGCGCTTGCCATGATTCGCGCCCGCGATGCGTTGCGGCGAACCCAGGATCGAGTGATGCCGGCCCTGCTCGATCTCGCAGACGCGCTTCGGGGTGTGGCCGGAGGCGAGTCCTCGACCACATCCGTTGCCGGCGCCGAGCGTGCGCTGTCGGCAATCGGCCTGGCCGACACCCGGTGGCGTGGATTGTTCGAGCGGATCCTCGCCGCAACCTGAGGATGGCTTGGTCGGATCCGGGCTACCTGAGGGTCCTTTGGGGGAGTGCTAACTCCATCTAGCGCGGGGTTGACGCCTGTTGGGGTGCTTGCTACAGTTAGCAACACGCAAACAGTAGGCCGGTTCAGCTGCGACCAGCGGTCGTCAGGACTCGGCCAGCCGACAAAGACCCCCCAGAGATGCCCGCCACCGAGCGGAGCAAGAACGGAGAAGCACAATGAGCACCCAGGTGATGGATCGAGTATCCGATGTCCAGGATCAGATCATCGAGTTCATCGATTCCCTCAAGGATCCGATGACGGAAGCCATCAGCACCGTTTCAGGCTTCGTGACCGAGCGTGTCGACCTCCGGGCCGTCCCCTACGCGGATGAGATCCCCACTCCCAAGGAGATCATCGACAACCAGGCCAAGTTCGCCTCCAAGTTGGTCACCACCAACAAGGGTGTGGCCCTCAGCGCCGCCCGAGCAGCTGCTCCCGTCACCGACACCCTGCTTGACCGCAAGGCCAAGAAGGCAGCCCCGAAGTCCTCCGCCAAGAGCCAGACCTCCGCCAAGAGCCAGACCAAGGCCGCAGCCTGAACCTGATCCCCAAATAGCCCGCCGGCACACAGCCGTTTCCCCCGACGGCAGCCGCTCGGGCAGGCCACCCGTCACCAACCCCCCGGGACGGGAAGAGCCAAGGACAGAGGAGGACCTCCCCCCCGGGTCCTCCTCTGTCGCGTCCGACCTGTGGTCGGGTGTCGCGTCCGACCTGTGGTCGGGTGTCGCGTCCGACCTGCACGCCGTCGAACTGGGCGGTCAGGGGCCCGGAAGCCGAGTCCCGTAACGCCCGGTTCGGTGGTCGGCTCAGCTCAGCGGCCGGAGACGTTCTTGTACTGCTTGTGCTTGCGCCGCAGGAACGGTGACTCGACAACCCGCCAGCTCAGCTCCGCCAGGGCGAAACTCATGCCGAACAGAATCGCTGCGCGTATGCCCCACCCGATCGGTCCGTAGCCGAACTTGGGCAGGAGGGCATTGGGCACTTCGTGCCACAGGTAGAGGCCGTATGACCGCTTGCCCGTGTACACGAGGAACGGAATCGACATGAAGCGACCGACTGGCTTGGCCGGGTTGAAGTGCAGCCAGAGAGCTGACGCACATACACCGAACAGCGCCAGGTTGTAGCCGACGCTGCCGAACGCCTCGAAGCCGGGTATCCGCCCCGAGCCGAGCAGGAACAACAACACGAGCGCTCCGCCCACCATGCCTGCAATCGAGACACGGCGTTTGAGCATGTCGGTGTAGGGGAACATGTGCCTTCGGAGGATGGCCAGGAGGCAGCCCATCACCAGCACGTCGAATCGCATGATCGAGAACCGCCACAGCACCTTGGCCCAGTACGGGTACGGG
>JBPCTP010000501.1:0-9470 GCA_051011615.1 Microthrixaceae bacterium
GACCCGACCCACACCAGGGCATCACAGATGGACGAGTCAGCCGGTTGGATCTGCGGCGCGTCCCCGCAGATGCACACCGCACCGCCCGACTGCCCGCCCGTGGCCCCACTTCACATGTTGTTGACCTTCCCGGACTGCTGGGACGGCCGCCATGTGCGCTCGGACGACTTCCGCTCGCATGCGGCCTACACAACCGACGGGGAGTGTCCCGACTCACATCCGGTGAACATTCCGCAGCTCACGATGTCGATCAACTTCGGATTCTCCGGGCCTGCAGACGGACTGCGGCTCGCTTCGGGCAATGTGCATTCCGCGCACGGCGACTTCCTCAACGCGTGGGACCCCGAAGGCCTCGAACGCGAAGTCACCAACTGCATCAACCGCGACGTCCTGTGCGACCTCGTATCCAACCGCGCCGAGGACGGCCCCTTCTTCAGCAGCTAGCAGCCGTGCCCGGGGGCGTTACTCGACTACGCGGACCCCGCCGATCATGCCCTTGGTCTTCGTGCCGTGCAGTGAGCAGTAGTAGGGAACGTCGCCGACCTCGTCGAAGGTGACGGTGCCCACGTCGTCGGGATCGAACTCGTCCGCCTCGATCGGCGTGAATGCGCCTTCCTCCACCGGCAGGACGTTGTGCACGGTCTCACCGGTGTTCTCGAAGGTCACCGTCGTGCCGGCCTTGACCTCGATGTACTCGTCGACGAACACGTTGTCGCGTGCGATGACGACCACATCGTCGGAGCCGGTCTCGTCGGTGATGTCCGCCTCGTTCATGAGGTCCTTGGCTTCCTGTGTGGCATCGTCGCCGTCGCCGCTGCAGGAAGTGACGAGGAACACGGGCGCTGCTGCGAGCACGATCAGGTGTCGGATCTTCATGGGCTGCGACAGTACTGGCTGGCCGATGGCGCCGACGATCTCTACACTCGGCGGCTCACGCGGCCATAGTTCAATGGTAGAACTCCAGGCTTCCATCCTGATGATGCGGGTTCGATTCCCGCTGGCCGCTCCAGATGAGCGAATTTCCGACAGACGCTGAGGGCCGCCGAGTCGAGGAGGCCCTCGAGGCCCTGCTCGCCGAGCACGATCCCGCCAAGATGTCCGCCGCAGAGTTTCGTGGCCACCAGTACGACGCGGGCCTTGCCTGGGTTCACTTCGACGAGTCCGCCGGCGGCATGGGTGTGCGACCGGAACTCCAGGCACCGCTCGATCGCCGACTGCGCGCCGCAGGCCTGGGCACACGCGAGCCCGTCGAGTTCTTCCTGCATCTGGCGGGGCCTACGATCGCCACCTACGGCACCCAGGAACAGAAGGACCGACTCCTCCGTCCGATGTTCACCGGCGAGGAACTCTGGTGCCAGCTCTTCAGCGAACCCGGTGCCGGCAGTGACTTCGCCGGGCTTGCCTGCAAGGCCGAACTCGACGGCGACGAATGGGTGGTCAACGGCCAGAAGGTGTGGAACACCCTCGCGCACCTCGCGGACTGGGGAATGCTGGTGACGCGTTCGGATCCCGATGCGCCGAAGCACAAGGGCATGACTTACTTCGTGGTGGACATGCACTCAGATGGTATGGACGTGCGTCCGCTTCGCCAGATCACCGGAGAGGCCGAGTTCAACGAGGTGTACCTCACGGACGTACGGATTCCCGACTCGGACCGACTCGGTGACGTCGGAGAGGGTTGGCGGGTTGCGTTGACAACGCTCGGCAACGAGCGCAGCGCCATCGGTGGCGCCACCACCGAGCCGAAGCAGGGATCCGGACCCATCGGCAATCTGGTGGACCTCTGGTGCACACTGCCGGCACGCGAGCGTGACCAGGTGACCAAGGACAGGGTCATGGAGCTCTGGGTACGCGCAGAGGTCCTGCGCCTCACCAATCTGCGCGCATCCGCCGCCCGGAAGGCCGGCAACCCCGGTCCCGAGGGATCGATCGCCAAGCTTGCCTTCACGAAGCTCAACCAGGACATCGCCGAGGCCGAGGTGGACCTGATCGGCCCCGCCGGCATGGTCGACTTCGACTACACATTCCGACGTCCGGAGACTGTGAACATCACCGGCGAAGGCATGGGGCCCGGATATGCGTTCCTGCGTTCGAGGGCCAACACCATCGAGGGTGGGTCCTCCGAGGTGATGCACAACATCCTCGGCGAACAGGTGCTGGGTCTGCCGGGCGAACCGCGGGTGGACAAGGGCATCCCGTGGCGCGACGTACCGCGTAGCTCGAACCCACGAGCAGTTGGCGTCTAGCGCGCCACCAGCTCGATCCGCACCTCCACATCGGGGTGCACCTTCAGAAGACCCATTCGGGGCAGCGTCAGACCCCAGTCGCGAACGTCGAAGGTCTCGGTGCCCTCGACAGTGAGTGTGTCGTCTGCCAGCGACGCCGTGACCTCTCCGTGCGCCGGTCCGACATGGCCGCGGAATCCGATCTCGCCGTGCACCTCGTAGTGCTCGCCGCCTGCAACCAATGAGCCAGTCCGTTTCGACCCGATGACCGTTCCGATGATCTCCGGGTGCTCCGCTGCGTTGATCCGGCGTTTGGTCTCTCGGTCGACCAGCGGGTTGCCGGATTTCAGCAGCCCGACGTCGATTCTCACCTCGCCGTCGATCTCCTCCTGGCCGTCCTTGCTCAGCAGCTCGACCCATCCGGTGAGGCCTGATGCGTGGGCGCGGATCGGGTGTACCGAGGAACTCCCCTCCAGCCAGACCTTCGAAGCCCCTGGGTCGATCTCGAAGCGTTCTCCCACTGTTCGGTCCGACTTCAGCGCATCGGCCGGAAGCCCTTGCGGACCTCGTCGACGAACAGCTCGGGCTGTTCGAAGGCGGCGAAGTGGCCGCCGCGCTCCACGGTGTTGAAGTAGCGCAGGTCGGTGAATCGTTTCTCCGCCCAACGCTGTGAGGTGCGAAAGATCTCCTTGGGGAATACCGAGATCGCCGAGGGGCATTCGACCGGCGACAGGTCCACGTCCGCGAACGACTCCCAGTACAACCGGGCCGAGCTGGCGGCAGAGTTCGTGAGCCAGTAGGTCATGATGTCGTCGAGCTGCCGCTTGGCCGAAATGGCATTGCGGGGATCGCCGTCGTGGTCGGTCCATGCCCAGAACTTCTCGGCGATCCACGCCATCTGACCCACCGCCGAATCCGCGAGCCCGTAGCCGACCGTCTGGGGGCGTGTGGACTGCTGGGAGGAGTACCCGTTGTCGGACTTCATGTAGTGGTCGAGTCCGGCAAGAGCTGAGATCTCATCCTCGGTCAGCGAATCCATGGTGTCGCCGTCGGGCGGCACGATCGCCATGTTCGTGTGGATGCCCACCAGATTCTTGGTGTGATGCATTCCGATTCGGGTGGTGACCATCGATCCCCAGTCGCCACCCTGGGCGCCGAAGTTGTCGTAGCCCAGTCGCAACATGAGCTGTTCCCACGCGGCGGCGATGCGGGGCACGCCCCAGCCGGCACGGTCAGGCTTGTCGGACCATCCGTATCCGGGAAGTGACGGGATCACGAGGTGGAAGGCATCCGATGCCCCGCCGCCATGCGCTGTCGGATTGGTGAGCGGTTCGATCACGTCGAGGAACTCGACCACCGACCCGGGCCAGCCGTGGGTCATAACCACGGGCAGCGCGTCGTCGTGTGGTGAGCGCACGTGGATGAAGTGGATCGCAACGTCGTCGATGACGGTTCGGTGGTTCGGCAAGGAGTTCAGCTCGGCCTCGACGGCACGCCAGTCGTACTCATCGGCCCAGTAACGGGCCAGGTCCATCGTGTAGCGGAGGGGAATGCCCTGTGACCACGGCTCGTCGGTGTCGGCCACGACTTCCTGCTCTGGCCAACGCACCTGGCGCAACCGGGACCGGAGGTCCTCCAACTGCTCTTCTGGATGGTGGATGGTGAAGTCTTGGATCTCGTCTGTGTCGCTCACGGCCGCTGAGCCTACGTTGCCTGTGCCCCCGGCATCACCCGCTCAGCGTCGCCCGACCCGGCGCACACGCTTGCTCGAGGCGCTTGCGATCGTCCTCGGGCAACGACGACGCCCTCGTTGCGGGGATGCCGTTCACCAGCGCAGCTCCGCGTCCGGCGAAGGCGCTGTCTGCCGGCAATTCCAGGAACTCAGCCATTGCCTCCAAGGCAGCCGCTGGATCAGCGACCAGGTCCTCGAAGGCCACCGTCATGACAACGGTGTCCGGTGCGGCGGCCAGCGCTGGCACTCCTCGGCAGATCTGTTCGGACCAGTAGCGGCCGTACAGCTCGACGGGAGGATCGCCATCCAGCCAGCCATCGACCACAGCGGCCTCGTCTTCGGGGTCGACCCCTCGGGGCACGATGCCGTAGTAGAGCTGCACCGCGAGCCGGTAGAAGGCGTGGTTGCGCATGGACAACGCCACCTCGGCGCCGTCGCGATGGATGTGGATGACCCGCGCCTCGCCGGCTGAGAAGCAGTCGAGCAGACCGCCCGAGTACTCGATCGACGAACCGGAGCGCTCCACCCAAAGGGACTTTCCGGCTTCGACCGCGAGGTGGTCGAACAGTGCCCGGTAGTGCTCGGCGATCGGAGCGGCCTGCTGCTCGGAGAGCCACGCAGCCAGACGGTCCCAGTGTTCGTCGGGATCATCTGACAGGTGCCCGAGTGTCGAGGTGAGTATCCATGGGACCGGATCACCACGCCCGTACCGACTGCCCGGTCCGAAGGGATAGGTCACCTCCTCGGCCTCGTGGCCCCTGGCGGTCACCATCTGAACCACGCTGTTCGGCTCGCCCAGGATCTCCGCCACTTCCACACCGCTCACCGGAGTCGTCGTGAAGCGGCGGCCCCAATCGAGGCCGGTGAAGACCTCGTTGAGCCCGAGCAGCTCGTCGTGGCAGGACAGCATGCGGGTGAGCAACGTGGAGCCGCAGCGGCCGGTGCCGACCACGAAGCGGTCGAGCTTCACCAACCCGCCCTCATCGTCGGTACCTGCGCACAACCGCATCACGGCGGGAGCCCAGCCTCTGTTGCCTCTCCCCGGGGCTGACCCGCACTGAATTCCCCAGCGCTCCGTCCAGGTCGCCGGGTCGGAGCGGTCCGTACCGAAGCACCGGCAGCTCCTCGGCATCGAGGAGCCTGAAGGCGATCGTGCCCTGCTCGTGACCGGATGGGTCAAGCCAGTTCGCAAAGCCGGGGTCTCTCTGGCACAACGCGATGCGAACCGTACCGTCGGCATCTGCGGGGGCCTGGGTGTGGTTGAGCGAGCACTGGGTGTTGGAGATGTCGGGTGATTCCCATAGCCACGTCGCCAGGCTGACCGACCAGTAACGACACGGTGGTGGCTCGAATTCCAGCAAGACGGCTTCGTCATCGGTGCAGCGGAAGCCACCCATCCCGTACGCCTGGCCGCCGAGTCCCGTGGCAGTGGCCGGCGGCACGAACGGCATGATGTCCCCGGGCTCTGCGGAGGCCAGACCGGACCCGAGCTCCGCCCAGCAGCGCGCCCCGGCGGTTAGCCATTGGCCGAGAAGCTCCATGCGGGCGTGCATCTGTTCCATGCCCAGTCGGGGTGGCGGAAGTGGGGCGCCGAGACGTTCGACGGTCAGCAGTGCCGGGCGTTCGGTCTCCCAGTCGCCGAAGTACTCGCGCACGTGTAGGTAGCTCGCATCCTCGGGGGCGGTGAAGGTGAGCTCACCGGAGTCGTCCAGCGGCAGCGACCCATCACCGCGCCTCCAACGCTGCAGGCAGTTCCACTCGGCGAACCGGCCGTCCGCGAAGTGCCCTGAGTCGACCTGGACCTCCAGCTCCAACGCGCTGCCGGGATGGCCCACCAGGCGGTACTCGGCCCCGGGTTCGAGTCGGGTGAAGGAGTACTTGGTGTCGGGGTTGTCGAGGCCCCATGAACGCCGGTTCTCGATCAGTGTTCCGAGCTCGGGGTATGCGGCGTCGTCGAATTCGACGCAGGTGGCGATTCCCGCAGCCAGGTAGCGAAGCATGTAGCGGAGGCCCTCCGCCCCAAGAGCTTCCGGAATGTCCGCCATGACGATGTCGAACATTCCAGCGACATCGCGCGAGAACCCGTCCCACAGAAGTGCTGGATCGGGTGGCATTCAGCGATCCTCGAAACGCGGTGTCCGTTTCTCGGCGAACGCCGCGGCGCCCTCCGCGGTGTCGGCCATTGCGATCTGTTCGACGGCGTGGCGGTGGCCCATCGACAGCGCGTCGCCGGGGTCGGACCACGAGGCTGCTCGAATCAGTTCCTTGAAATTCCGCAACGCCCGTGGGGCGAGGGCTGCCAGGCGCTCGGCCCATGCGAGCGCTTCGGTCAACGCGTCCCCGTGACTCACCACACGATTCAACCAACCCATCTCTGCCAGACGGCCGGCAGGCAGCCGTTCGTCGGCCAACAGGGCAAGCTCCATTGCGTGTGCCGGCAGCACCTGGCGGCCAAGGGCGGCGAGCCACTGCGCCGGATAGTTCCACCGCCCCTCGGGTAGCCCGAAGGTGGCCGACTGAGCGGCGAGCCGCAGGTCAGCTCCGCAGGCGATCATCATTCCCCCGCCCAGGCAGCGCCCCTCGATGGCGGCCACCACCGGCTTTGCGGCGATCCCCTCGGCGAGTTCGGGATAGGGCGCATCGTCGAACCCGCCCGCCGCCACGGCCGCCACATCGGCGCCGGAACAGAACTCGCCACCGGCTCCGGTGATCAGACCAGCGCGGAGGTCTGCGTCGTCATCCAGCTCCCGGCCGGCGGCGCCGATGGCCTTGAGTGTGGCTCCGTCATAGGCGTTCAGGCGCTCGGGGTCCGACAGCGTGATGGCCAGCACCGCACCTCGGCGCTCGAGGAGGACCTCGGCGGCCACGTGTGTGAAGGTCCGTTGCCCGACTCAGGCCGGCTTGTGGTCTAGCGAGGCGCTGTTCATGCAGAATCGCTGGCCCGTCGGGTTCGGACCGTCGGGGAACACGTGGCCCAGGTGGGAGTCGCAGTTGGCGCAGCGCACCTCGGTGCGCACCATTCCGAGGGAACGGTCCTCCACCACGGTCACGCGTGCGTCCTCCAGCGGCTCCCAGAAGCTGGGCCAACCGGTGCCCGAGTCGAACTTGGTGTCGCTTGCGAACAGCTCCACGTCGCACACGACACAGACGTAGGTGCCGTCCTCGTGGTGGTCCCAGTACTTGCCACTGAAAGCAGGTTCGGTCCCGGCCTCCTGGGTCACCTGCCACTGCATGTCGTCGAGGCGATCACGCAGCTCGTCATCGTTCGGTCGGGTGTTTGCGCTCATGTGGGCAAGATACCAACGGATGGCTCAGGGGCGCGGGCGGTACTGCCCGCGGGGCTCGCCCACGACCTTGCCGGCATCGAGGATCCGCCCGCCCCGCAGCCACACGTCGGTGACCCGACCGTTCAGTTCGTGGCCCTCGAAGGGGGTGTACCCCTGTGCGGAGGGAGACTCCTCGGCACGAACGGTGTAGGTGACCGACGGGTCGAGCAGTGCGATGTCGGCATCGGAACCGACCTCGAGGCTGCCCTTGCCCTCGAGTCCGTAGCGGCGTGCAGGGTTCGTGCTCACCAGTCGAGCCACCGCCGGCGCGGAGAGGCCCCGCTTGCTGCCCTCGCTGTACAGGCCCGAAAGCAGGTACTCCGTGCCGCCGAAGCCTGACTTGGCCAGCCAGATGTCGTCGGGGTTCTCAGCTGAGACCTTCTGTTCGGCCTTGCAGCACGCGTGGTCGGACACGACCCAACTCACGTCGCCGGCCAGCACGTGATCCCACAGAGCCTCGACGTCCTCACGGGGACGGATGGGCGGGTTGACCTTGCCGTAGGAGCCGTTGGCCGTGTCGATGTCGGCAAGCAGGTGACCAATGGTGACCTCCCGCCGGAAGTCAACGTTCGGAAACGCCCCCTGCATTCGAAGTGCGGCGTCCATCGCCTTGGCTCCCGAGAGGTGGAGCAGATTGATGTTCACACACTCGGTCTCGTGTGCCAGATACGAGGCAATCGTGACGGCCAGGCCCTCTGAATGCGGCGGTCGAGCGGCGCTGTACGCGGCCAGACCTGACAACTCCCCGGCCTCCTCGACCATCTTCGTGTATGCCGCCATGATCTCCGCTGTCTCGCAGTGCAGCGACAGCGAGATGTGATCAGCCCGTTCGGGATACTGCTCACGAGCGGCGGCGATGCCCCGCATGATGAACTCGAAGTGCGCGTAGTCGTAGCGCTCACCCTCAGGTGTCATCAGGAAGCTGGACTGGTCATCGGAGCGACCGTGCAGACCGTGGGACCCGTAGAACATGAAGATCTTGAAGCTGCTCACGCCGTGCCGGTCGATCAACAGTGGGATCTCGTCGATGTGGCTGGCCTGCATCGGGGCAAGATGGAACGCGTAGTCGACATGGCTGTTGCCGCCGATCAGCTCCAGCACCTCGGGGAAGAATTCCGCGTACGGGCCTCCCTTGTTCAGGTAGTACTGACCCGTGCGCATGTAGTTGAGCACCGTGGTCGTACCGCCCACCGCCGCGGCCTGGCTCTCGCTCGCGGCGTCCACATCGAGTGGCGAGTAGATACCCATGTGGGTGTGTGCGTCGACCGAGCCGGGGAATGCGAGCTTGCCCGCTGCGTCGACGGTCTCGGTGCCCGTGGCCTGCGCTGCTGCGGCCAACCCTGCGCCGATGGCCGCCACCTTGCCGTCGCGGACTGCAATGTCGAGCCCCTCGTCCACCCTGTCCAACTCGGGACGAACCAGACGTGCTCCGGTCAGTACCAATTCGTATCCGGAAGCCGTGTCAGAGTCGGTAGCCATGACTGGATCGTACTCCGGAACGCCGTTCCGCTGAAAGGGACGAGGTGCTGATCAGTTGGGGGACTCGTCCACGTCCCCACCCAACAGATCGGCCAGGAGCGAATCCGGCAGCTGGACCGTGCCGGAGACCGGTGGTGGCGCAGGGGGCGTTGGCGCAGGCGGGGATGGCGCAGGCGTCGTTGGCGCAAGCGGGGATGGCGGTGTCGGTGCTAGGGGCGGTGCCGGTGGCGGAGGTGCTGTGGCGACCGAAGCGAGCGACGTTGCAGCAGCGCTGGGCGCCGGGAATGTTCCGGATGAGGCAGGCCATGATCCGAGCGCTTCCACAGGAGTGAGCAGGAACCACTCGGTCTCCACCCCAGCTGCCAGGTCGGGCGACAACACCGATGTGTGCAGCACCTTGGGCGGAAGGCCATCGGCGGTGGGCGGTGCCCATATGGGTGGATCCTGGATCTCACCCACGGCCGGTACTGCCGACTCGGTGGGCCCTGTCCACTCGGTGGGCCCTG
The DNA here is from genome assembly GCA_051011615.1 of Microthrixaceae bacterium. Taxonomy (GTDB): domain Bacteria; phylum Actinomycetota; class Acidimicrobiia; order Acidimicrobiales; family Microtrichaceae; genus JBPCTP01. The sequence goes on from JBPCTP010000501.1 coordinate 9,269, forward strand.
TCCACTCGCTGAGCCCTGTCCACTCGGTGGGCCCTGTCCAATCGGTGGGCCCTGTCGACTCGCTGAGCCCTGTCGACTCGCTGGGCGCCTGCCACTCGGAAAGCAGCGGCGGCTCCCCGCGCAGCTCCTCCAGCACCGCATCCGAGTCGTACAGGCTTGGTTGCTCAGCAGCGGGACCGGTCGCAGGCTCGTGGTCGAGCTC
>JBPCTP010000502.1:0-4820 GCA_051011615.1 Microthrixaceae bacterium
GCCGGGCAGTTCGGCGGTGCTGTGTGCATCTTGGGAGACGCGCCGCAGATCCATCCGGCCGACTCGTCCATCTGTGACGCCTCGGTGTGGGTGGGATCCCCGGCGATCAGCTCCAGCCCGAAGGGAAACGGAACCACGTCGGCCTCGTCCACGCCGACGCCCGGGCGGTAGTAGGCGTCCACCGCAAGTGGCTCGATGATCTCGTCGCCGTCATAGAGAGTCGGCTGCCAGTAGGCGGCGGTATCCGCCGGCTTGTCACATGAGGTGTCGGTCTCCGCGAGCTGGCCGGCTGTGGAGAAGGCGTTGGTGTCGACCGCTCCGTAGAAGTCGTGTCGGTGCGAGCGCCCCGGATGCTGGTAGTGCACGATCGGGTCGTCGGGGGCGGAATGGGTGTAGTTGCACGTGGCGACGAACTGCGGCACCCGTCCCTGGGGCCCGGTGTGGCGGGCCGGCACACCCAGCACCTCCGCGGCCTCGTGTGCGTGGAGCGTGCGGTCCTCCCGGGAGGCGCCGACTCCGCTCGATTCGCTGGGGGACAGGGCGACGGCGGCGACGGTCGCCGCTGCGACCACCACCGCCAGCGCAGCGATCCCGCCGATCGTGCGCTGTTCGTGCATCAGGTGGCCGGCTTCTCCGGCAGGGCTATTGCGTCGACGTCGACCTCCATGGGCCCTTCGAAGGGCTCGTGGGCCTTTGTCTTGGCATCCGCCATGTTCTCCTGTTCGGGGGGCTCAGGAGTGCTCTGGTAGGAGTCCTTCGGCGGCTCGGGTGCCGGGTTGCCGAACACGGCGATCAGGTCCAGCGGGTTGTCGTCCCAGCTGCCACTGCCTTCGCCGTCGCAGGGGGCGAGGGTTTCGAGGTTGGCCGGCTGGCTGGTGGCGAACGTGTTTCCGGAGAAGCAGTTGTCGAGCGTGTCGGTGGTCTCGCCGGTCTGGTTGAGGTCGATCGTGCCAACCGCCAGGTCGGCCACGCCCGAGTTCTCCACGACGTTGTCGGTGACGGTGTTCTCGAACGGGTTCCACACGATGATGCAGCCGTCGCCCAGCAGCTCGTTGATGGTCTCCTGCTCGAAGCACTCGTCCTCGGGGATTCCCGGCAGCTCGTTGTCGCGTGTCTCCTCGCACGGCGTGTCCCACTCCTCCTTGGGCGGAGCTACATCTGCGGCGTCGGCCTCGGGATAGGGAATGAATCCGATTCCCGTGATGTCGTGGTTGTACACGAGGTTCTTGGTGATCAGGTTCCTCACGCCGCCGGCGGGCAGAATCCCGTTGCCCTGTGCGAGGAGGGAAACGCTGATCCCGGGGCCGTCCAGGTAGTTGTTGTCGTTCACGATGTTGCCCACCACCGTGGACTCGCGTTCGGGGTAGCAGAGCTCATACGCGCCGGAGTTGGGAACGATGCCGGCCCGGTTGTTGGAGAAAGTCGAGTTGATCACGTACAGCTCGCCACCGGAGTTGGTGCCCGGGTAACCGAGGCCGTTGTACTGCGAGTCGAAGTCGGTCACCACGGCGTCACACGGGTAGCACTCACCGATGTACACGCCGGCGTCGGGGCTGCCCCATCCGAGGCTGTTGTCGAACTGGCCGTGGTAAGCGTCGAATGCGTAGATGCCGTAGTCGCCATTGCGGTACGCGGTGAGGTAGGAGCCCCGGTAGTAGTCGGATCCGGTCCAGAAGAAGCCGTTGCCGGTGTAGTTGCGGGCGGTCATGTTCTCCACGACCACACCGTCGGTGTCGAGGATCCGGATGCCGTTCTCCAGTTCGAACTCCCCGTCGAGGATCACGTTGTTGCGATCAACGCCACGGATCGTGATGTTGGGGGTGGTGACGTCCACGGCCTCGTTGTAGGTGCCCTCGGAGATGAGGATCACGTCTCCCTCCTCGGCCGCGTCCACAGCCTCCTGGATGGTGCCGACGTTGTCGGGAACACGGATGGCTTCAAGGCCATCCTCGGTGCTGTAGGTGCTGCCACATGCGCTGGCGACCATGACCAGCGCTGCAAGCGCCACCACGAGACGTGTCATCGGTTTCGACATTCGGACCCCCTGTACTCGGACTGCGGGAGATTCTGCCCGAAAAACACGCTCAGTTCGAGAACTGTGCTGCCGATTGGAACATGGTGGGACCGAAGAAGACGCCTGCAGCATCGATTGCAACGGTTGTATTGGTACTCGTTCCGATGCTCGGCGGTTGCCAGATCCGTCCCGAGACGGAGCAACTCGGCGAGCCCGTGGCCGCCTCCGGCCCCACCGCGGAGACCGGCACCTTCGCGGGCGTCGACTTCGACAGTGCCATCTACGCGTCCGCTTGTGGGTTGAGTTGGATCGAGGTTCGAGCCGGCGTGGGCGAGGGCCCGAGCCTGGATGGGATCTACGGACTCGAGGTCGTCGACATCGCAGTCGGGGAACTCGACGATGAGCCGGGCGAAGAAGCGGTGGTGCTCGTCGACTGCCTGGGTGGCGACACATACCGCCCCCACGTGCTGGGCTTTTCCGCCGCGGATCTGAAATTCACCAAGGAGGGACAACCCTTGCTGCTGGCGGGCACCGGAGCCAGCCTTCCCGGCGGCCACCGGCCCATGGTCCTCGATGTGGGGCGGACTGGAGCGATAACGGTGGAAGTCATCGGTCCCGACGGGTCGGTCCAGCACGAACTCGCATGGTCTCCTCACGTGATGACGGGAGGAGAGTTGGCCCCCATTCCCGACTCGGTGGTGCACGGCGTGATCATGGCTGCCGAGCCAAACGGCGTGCTGGTCGTCTCCGTGGCTCCGGGTGTTGGTTACCGGCTGTCCACCGGCAAGGACCTCGCTGCGATCGATCCGGACACCGGTGCTGCCCTGGACGAGACTGAGATGGCCGGACGCCCCGCGCAGTTGTTTCTCGACGGGACCGGTGTGGTGCATGCAGTGGATCTGTTGCCCGTCGGCGCAGCCTGAAGTTGCGCGATACCCGCGGCGGGGCGGCACTTGTCATAACAGGCTGAGTATGGTCGGGACGGCGAGATTTGAACTCGCGGCCCCCGGCTCCCAAAGCCGGTGCGCTACCAGGCTGCGCCACGTCCCGTGGCGGTGAGGTTAGGCGACCTCAACCGATGTTCAGGAACCCGCCCGCAGATCCGATCGACAGGATCGATCCCGAGGAGCCGATCGAGAGGATCGATCCCGACGATCCGATCGACAGCAGGGAGCCCGCCGAGCCGATCGAGCCGGCGGAGCCGATGCTGAACGCGCTCCCGGCAGACGCCACCGATGCAACCGACCAGATGCAAAGGATCGAGGCCAGGCTCTGTTTGGACCATGGCGACGGCTTGGAGAACAACCATGAAAGCGGTAGGTCCATGCCCTCTCGGGGAGCAGCTCGGGGCTGACGGCGTGAAATCGGATACGTCACCGGTTCCAGCGTAGAGGCATGCAAGCTCTAACCTCTCCCGATTGTGGAAAGCACAATTGAGCCCCTTGAGGGCGAGTCCCCCGGCAAGTTCGTCAAGCTGACGGTTTCGGTCACCGAACCCGAGTTGGAGCCGGCACTCGATGCCGCCTGGAAAGAGATCGCCAAGGAAGTGCGCCTGCCGGGGTTCCGTCCGGGCAAGGCCCCCCGAAAGCTGCTCGAGAAGCAGATAGAGCCCGGCTACGCGCGCAGCGAAGCACTGCGCAACGCACTTCCCGAGCACTACACGCACGCTGTCATCGAACACGAGATCGACGTGATCGCCCCGCCGGAGCTCGACATCACCGAGGGCGAGGAATCCGGCGACATCATCTTCGAGGCCAAGGTCGAGATCCGGCCGGTGATCAATGTGGCCGGCTACGGCGGCCTGCGGGTCGAGGTTCCCTCACCCGAGGTGGACGAGTCCGAGATCGAGGAACAGGTCGACCGGCTCCGGGGCCAGTACGGCGAACCTGCCGATGTGGATCGACCAGCCGGCGAGGGCGACTACGTGACGATCGACATCGCAGGCACCCGCGACGGCGAGGAAGTCGAAGGGCTGCAGGCCGAGGACTACAGCTACGTGATGGGCTCCGGTGCCATCACCCCCGAGTTCGACGAGAACCTCCGTGCCACGTCTGCCGGCGACACGGTGTCGTTCACTGCGGACCACCCCGACCCTGAGGAAGACCCGGTGGACTTCGAGCTCACCGTCAAGGGTGTGCAGGAGAAGGTGCTGCCGGAGCTGACCGACGAATGGGTGGCCGACGCCACCGAATTCGACACGGTGCAGGAGTTCCGCGCAGACATCCGCGAGCGTCTCGAATCCAGCCGCAAGGAGGGCACCAGTTCGGCGGTGCGGGCACGTATCAGTGCCGAGCTCGCCAAGCTGGTCGAGGAGGACGCCCCCGAATCCATGGTGTCGGCCGACCTCCAGGCGCGCATGCAGTCGATGACCCAGCAACTCGCCCAGAGCGGCATCGGCATGGAGGACTACCTGCGGATCATGGGCAAGGATCCCGAATCGTTCACCGCCGAGCTGCGGGAGGCGGCGATCGAGGGCGTCAAGGTCGACCTGGCCATGCGTGCAGTGGTTGCCGCAGAAGGTCTCGCGGCCAGCGACGAGGAAGTCGAGGACGAGGTCGCCGAGATGATCGGCGGTGCCGGGATCTCGGTGGAGAAGGGGATGGAACAGCTGCGCGACGCGGGGCAGTTGCCGGCTGTACGCTCGGAGATCGCGAACCGCAAGGCCCTCGAGTGGCTGGTCGAGCGTTCGGAGGTCGTGGATCCCGACGGGAATCCGATCCCGGAAGAACTGCTTGCCGCTCCCGAGCCGCACGATCACGATCACGACCACGATCACGGAGAACACGAGTGACGAACCCGTCAGAAC